>NZ_JBOY01000097.1:0-16064 GCF_000647775.1 Pseudomonas sp. RL
TTTCAGGTTCGGGCTCGGGTTCCGGCTGGGGTTCCGGTTGCGGCGGGCTCGGCGTGGGCGCCTCGGGCAACGGCGCCAGCTCCAGCATCATGGCCGGCGCCGGCATGGCGGCCAGCGGCGCCGCCTGGGGTTGCCAGAGCAGCGCGAAGGCAAGGCCGAAGTGCACCAGCAGCACGATCAGCAGGCTGAGAACCCAGCGGTCGAAGCTGTGCGACTCGCTCATTGCGCGCCAACCGTCTCCAGGCCGACCAGACCGATCTTCAGATAGCCGGCACTGCGCAGGCCATCGATGATCTCCATGAGGTTGCCGTACTCCAGCGCGGTGTCGCCGCGTACGAAGATGGTGGTGCCCTTGTCACCCTCGGTGGCCAGGTCCAGCACCGACCCCAGGCGCTCCAGAGTCACCTGCTCGTTGCCCACGTACAGGCTGTTGTCTTCCTTGATGCTCAGGTAGATCGGCTTGTCCGGGCGCTTGGCCGGTTTGGCGCTGGAGGCCGGCAGGTCCAGCTTCACGTCCACGGTGGCCAGGGGCGCCGCCACCATGAAGATGATCAGCAGCACAAGCATGACGTCGATGAACGGGGTGACGTTGATCTCGCTGTTCTCCGCCAGATCGTCGCCGCCACCTTCCTTCAGCTGCATGCCCATGGCTCAGCCTACCTTCACCACGTGGGGCACCTGGCGCTCGCCGGCGGCCTGGTGATCCAGGTCACGGCTGACCAGCAGCAATACTTCGGCAGCGGCATCGCCCAGCTGTGCCCGGAAACCGGAAATGGCACGGGCGAAGATGTTGTAGAGCACCACCGCCGGAATCGCTGCGACCAGGCCGATGGCGGTGGCCAGCAGCGCCTCGGCGATACCGGGCGCCACCACGGCGAGGTTGGTGGTCTGGCTCTTGGCGATGCCGATGAAGCTGTTCATGATCCCCCAGACGGTGCCGAACAGGCCGACAAAGGGCGACACCGAGCCGACCGAGGCCAGCACACCGGTACCCTGCGACATCTGCCGGCCGCTGGCGGCAACCAGACGGTCGAGGCGAAAGCCCACGCGTTCCTTGATGCCTTCCTTGTCGGCCTTCCCGGACAGTTCCAGCTCATGGCGCGCCTCCTCGACCAATTGGTCGGTGAGACTGAGCGGGCCGCGTGGCTGCTCTGCAGCCTGCTTCAGGTTGCGCGCGGTCTTGAGCGCGCTCAGTTCCACCCGCAGACGCCGCTTGGCACGGCCAAGCTCCAGCCCCTTGGCCAGCGCGATGGTCCAGGTGATCACCGAGGCCAGCACCAGGCCGATCATCACCGCCTTGACCACCCAGTCGGCGGCCTGATACATGCCCCAGGGTGACAGGTCATGGCTGAGGCCATGCTCGACCTCGACCGGCTGGGGCGGCGTCGCCTCGCCTGCGGCAGGGCTCGCGGGATTCGGGTTGTCTTGCGGTCCGCCGGCGCTGGCGGGCCCTTCGCTGGCGACCGCTTGCTCGGCCGGGGGAGTGGGCGCCGGCGTCTGTGCCTGCACGGTTGGCACCAGCAGGCAGCCGACCAACAAGGCAGCGAAAAGGGACTGAGCGCGAGTGGCGGTTCTGTTCATGAGGCCTGACCTGAACTGAAAGCGAAACCCTGCCATGAGGCAGCAGCAAAAACGGCCGAGATTATTGCAATTAATTCTCGTTAATTCAAAGTGGATTGTCGTTCACCTGACAATCGCATCGCCTTGATGGGACTCATCCAATGCCCGAATTTCCCCGCCTTCTGATCGCCGGTTGCGGCGACCTGGGCTGCCGTACCGGCTCCACGCTCGCCGCCCAGGGCTGGTCTGTACAGGGACTGCGACGACAGGTCGCAGGACTGCCGCCGTCCATACACCCGCTCGCGGGGGATCTGGCCCAGGCGCAGTGTCCGGCCGGCTGGCCCGCACAGGCACCGGACTACCTGCTGTATGCCGCGGCGGCCGACCGCTCCGATGAGCGGGCCTACCGCGCCGCCTATGTCGACGGCTTGCGCCATGTGCTGGGCTGGCTGACGGAGCATGGCCAGCGACCGCGACGCCTGCTGTTCGTCTCCAGCACGGCGGTGTACGGGCAGCACAGCGGCGAATGGGTGGACGAGGCATCCCCCTGCGAGCCACAGGGCTTCACCGGACGCGTCCTGCTGGAGGCCGAGCGGCTGGCGCTGAGCAGCGGCATTCCGGCCAGCGTGGTGCGCCTGGCCGGCCTGTATGAGGGCACCAGCCGCTGGCTGGTCGATCAGTTGCGCGCCGGCCTGACGCCTACGGCAGAGCCACCGTTGTACAGCAACCGCATTCACCGCGACGATGCCGCCGCGCTGCTGGCCTACCTGGCGCAGGCTGATGCGCACGGGGAACGGCTGGAGACGATCTACCTCGGCGTGGATGACGAACCGGCGCCGCTGCATGAGGTGGCGGAGTGGCTGCGCGCGCGGTTCGACATCAAGACGCCGCCCGGCGCGCCGATGCAGCGCCGCGCCGGCAGCAAGCGCTGCAGCAATGCGCGCGCGCGCAGCCTGGGCTGGGCGCCGCGCTATCCGAGCTATCGGGAGGGGTATGGGGAATCGTAGGCTGGACAACGTTCTGCTTGTCCACCGAGCCGCCGTTTCGGCGGCCGCAACAGCGCCGATCAGCCAATCACCATCACGCCGTCCATTTCCACCAGCGAGCCGCGCGGCAGGCTGTTGATGCCGATGGCGGCGCGGGCCGGATAAGGCTGCTGGAAGTAGCGGCTCATCACCTCGTTGACGGTGGCGAAGTTGCCCAGATCGGTCAGGTAGATGTTCAGCTTGACGATATCGTTCAGCGAACCGCCGGCCGCTTCGGCCACCGCCTTGAGGTTTTCGAACACGCGCACGGCCTGGGCCTCGAAGCCGTCGACCAGCTGCATGCTGGCCGGATCAAGCGGGATCTGCCCGGACAGGTACACGGTGTTGCCGGCCTTGATGGCCTGGGAATAGGTGCCGATGGCGGCGGGCGCCTTATCGGTGCTGATCACGGTCTTGCTCATGGAGGGCTCCCTGAAGAAAACGGCCACCGAGGATCAGCGGCCACGAAGACAAAGTTGAGGCGTCAGGCGCGCACGCGGGTGATGCGCGACACGCCCATCAGCACACGCAGCTTCTTGATGACCCGCGCCAGATGCACGCGGTCGCGGACGCTGACCACCATCTGCACCACGCTGAGCCGGCCGTCGCGCTCGTCCATGCTGATCTTCTCGATGTTGGCGTCGGCGGCGGTGACGCTGCCGGCCAGCAGAGCGATCAGGCCGCGCTGGTGCTCCAGCTCGACGCGCAGCTCGACATTGAATTCGCCGCTCACCTCCCGCGACCAGGTCAGGGGCACACACTTCTCGGGATTGGTGCGGATTTCGGCGATGTTCCGGCAACCATCCAGGTGCACCACCATGCCCTTGCCGGCCGACAGATGGCCAACGATCGGGTCGCCCGGGATCGGCGTGCAGCACTTGGCGTAACTCAGCACCAGGCCTTCGGTACCGCGGATCGCCAGAGGACCCTCGCTGTCCGGCGCCTGCGCGGCCAGCTCCATTTCCTCGCTGCCTTCCATCAGCTGGCGCGCCACCACCAGCGCCATGCGATTGCCGAGGCCGACATCTTCCAGCAGGTCCTCGAACTCGCTGAGCTTGTACTCCACCAGCACCGCCTGGATACGCTGCGCGGGGATATGCTCCAGATCGGTTTCGAAGCTGGCCAGCGCCTTGTTCAGCAGCCGCTCGCCGAGGCTGACCGACTCCGAATGGCGACGCTGCTTGAGGGCGTGACGGATGTGGGTGCGCGCCTTGCCACTGACCACGAAGTTCAGCCAGGCCGGATTCGGCCGGGCGCTGGGGGCGGTGACAATCTCCACCGTTTCGCCGCTTTCCAGCGGCTGCGAGAGCGGCGCCAGGCGCCGGTTGATGCGGCAGGCAATGCAGGTGTTGCCCACGTCGGTGTGCACCGCATAGGCGAAGTCAACCGCCGTGGCGCCGCGCGGCAGCTCCATGATGCGACCCTTGGGCGTGAACACGTAGACCTCGTCCGGGAACAGGTCGATTTTCACGCTCTCGATGAATTCCAGCGAATTGCCGGCGCGCTGCTGCAGCTCGAGGATGCCCTTGACCCATTGGCGCGCGCGAGCATGGCTGCTGCGCGGCGAGTCGTCGCCACTGGACTTGTACAGCCAGTGCGCGGCGATGCCGTTGTTGGCCATGTCCTCCATTTCCTGGGTGCGGATCTGGATCTCGATGGGCACGCCGTGCATGCCGAACAGCGTGGTGTGCAGCGACTGGTAGCCGTTGGCCTTGGGAATCGCGATGTAGTCCTTGAAGCGCCCGGGCAGCGGCTTGTACAGGCTGTGCACGGCGCCCAGCACCCGGTAGCAGGTGTCGACCTTGTCGACCACGATGCGGAACGCGTACACGTCCATGATGTCGGCGAACGCCTTGCGCTTGCCGCGCATCTTCTTGTAGATGCTGAACAGGTGTTTCTCGCGGCCGCTGACCTGGCCGGGCAGCCCCTCGCGCTCCAGGCAGTGCTGGAGCGACTCCTCGATCTTGGCGACGATTTCCTTGCGGTTGCCGCGCGCACCGCGCACCGCCGCGCGAATGCGCTCGCAGCGCATCGGATGCATCGCCCGGAACCCCAGGTCCTCGAATTCCACGCGCATGTTGTGCATGCCCAGCCGGTTGGCGATGGGCGCGTAGATTTCCAGGGTTTCACGGGCGATGCGCCGGCTCTTCTCCGGCGGCATGGCATCCAGGGTACGCATGTTGTGCAGGCGGTCGGCCAACTTGACCAGGATGACGCGGATGTCGCGGGCCATGGCCAGGGCCATCTTCTGGAAGTTCTCGGCCTGGGCTTCGGCCTTGTTCTCGAACTTCATCTGGGTCAGCTTGCTGACCCCGTCCACCAGCTCGGCGACGGTTTCGCCGAACTGCGAGCTGATGGCTTCCTTGGCGATGCCGGTATCCTCGATCACGTCGTGCAGCATGGCGGCCATCAGGCTCTGATGGTCCATGTGCATTTCGGCCAGGATGTTGGCCACCGCCAGCGGGTGGGTGACGTAGGCTTCGCCACTGCGCCGGCGCTGGCCGTCGTGGGCCTGCTCGGCGTAATAGTAGGCTCGCCGGACCAGATTGACCTGGTCCGCCGCCAGATAGGACGAGATGCGATCAGCGAGGGCGTCGAGATTACCAGCCATGGCGGCACCTCCTGCCGACAGCATACTCCATCGGCAGCAGCGGCTGCGAACGACCTCGCGCACGCATCTTACAGGGCCTCGTCTTTGGCCTCTTCCTCGAACGCGGCGAAGATCGGTTCTTCCTCGATCAGCTCTTCCTGGGCGATGACGTCGTAGTCCACCAGGCCGCTGGCGATTTCGCGCAGGGCAACCACGGTGGGCTTGTCGTTTTCCCAGGCGACCTTCGGTTCCTTGCCGCCGGTAGCCAGCTGACGGGAGCGCTTGGTTGCCAGCATGACCAGTTCGAAGCGGTTATCGACGTTTTCCAGGCAGTCTTCAACGGTAACGCGGGCCATGGTGTTCCTCTGAGTAGCGTGGGGGCCGTGCCCGGGCTGGGCGAGCGGACCCGGTAGTCTAAAGAAGGCGCGGGGCCAGCGGCAAGCGCCGGCCCGACGGACGCCCGTCAGCCCAGCAGCGCGTCGAGCAGCGCCAGGTGGCGTTGCTGCTGGCGCTGCTGGCGCAGCTGGTTGGCACGGAAGACGGCCTTCAGGTCATCCAGCGCGTGGGCAAAATCGTCGTTGATCACCAGGTAGTCGTATTCGACGTAGTGGCTCATCTCGCTGACCGCCTCACGCATGCGCCGCTCGATCACCTCGTCGCTGTCCTGGCCCCGATTGGTCAGGCGCTGGCGCAGGGCCTGCTGGGTCGGCGGCAGAATGAAGATGGAACGGGCGTCGGGCATCAGGCGGCGAACCTGCTGGGCGCCCTGCCAGTCGATTTCCAGGATCAGATCGAAGCCCTCGGCCAGGGTGTGTTCGACCCAGCGCTGCGAGGTGCCATACAGGTTGCCGAACACCTCGGCATGCTCGAGGAACTCATCCTGCTCCAGCATGCCCAGGAAGCGTTCGCGCTCGACGAAGTGGTAGTTCACCCCGTCCACTTCGCCCGGGCGCATGGCGCGGGTGGTGTGCGAAACCGACACGCGCACCTGCGGCATGCTGTCGATCAGGGCCTTGACCAGGCTGGTCTTGCCGGCCCCGGAGGGCGCGGAAACGATGTAGAGGGTACCGCTGCTGGCGCTCATGTCGTTCTCGTTACTCGATGTTCTGCACTTGTTCGCGCATCTGTTCAATCAGCACTTTGAGATTCACTGCCGCCTGGGTGCTGCGCGGGTCGTAGGCCTTGGAGCCCAGGGTGTTGGCCTCGCGGTTGAGCTCCTGCATCAGGAAGTCCAGACGCCGGCCGGCGGCGCCGCCGGACCTGAGCACGCGGCGCACCTCGCCGACATGGGTGTTCAGCCGGTCCAGCTCCTCGGCCACGTCACTCTTCTGCGCCAGCATCACCAGCTCCTGCTCCAGGCGCTGGCCGTCCGCCTCCAGCTTCAGCTCGGCGAAGCGGTCGAGGATCTTCTGGCGCTGCAGGCCGAGCATCTGCGGCACCTGCTCGCGCAGCGTGGCGACTTCGGCGCGGATGGCATCCAGACGCTCCTCCAGCAGGCGCGCCAGCTCGGCGCCTTCCCGCGCGCGGCCTTCGCGCAGCTGGGCCAGTGCCTCGCCGAACAGCTCCAGCGCGGCGGCATTCAGCGCCTGCGGATCGGTGGCGTCACCGACCAGCACGCCCGGCCAGCCCAGCACTTCCAACGGATTGATCGAGGCGGGCTGGCGAATCAGCGCGGCCACCTCCTCGGCGGCGGTGATCAGCTGCGCGGCGCGCTCGCGGTCGACCTGCAGCGACTGGCCGCTGCCGGCTTCGGTGAAGCGCAGGGTGCATTCCACCTTGCCACGCGACAGGCCCTGGCGCAGCGCCTCGCGCACCGGGCCTTCCAGGTCGCGGAAGGCATCCGGCAGGCGCAGATGCGGTTCCAGATAGCGGTGGTTGACCGAACGCAGCTCCCAGCTCAGGGTGCCATAGGCCCCCGCGCGCTCGCTGCGGGCGAAGGCGGTCATGCTGTGCACCATGGGCTTACCTCTCGGGGGTCGGGTTGCGAAAGGGGCGGAATTGTAGCGCAGTGCGACCACATCGCCCACGGCGAGACTGTCTTCGCTGCGTCAGACACCTATAATGCCGGCTGATTTCATTCCCAGCAGGACGTACCCATGAAGCGACCCAGCGGCCGCGCCGCCACCGAGCTGCGCGCGATTCGCCTCACCCGCCACTACACCAAGCACGCCGAGGGCTCGGTGCTGGTGGAGTTCGGCGACACCAAGGTCATCTGTACGGTGAGCGTCGAAAGCGGCGTGCCGCGCTTCCTCAAGGGCCAGGGCCAGGGCTGGCTGACCGCCGAGTACGGCATGCTGCCGCGTGCGACCGGTGAGCGCACCCAGCGCGAAGCCAGCCGTGGCAAGCAGGGCGGTCGCACCCTGGAGATCCAGCGCCTGATCGGTCGCTCGCTGCGCGCGGCGCTGGACATGGGCAAGCTGGGCGAGAACACCCTGTACGTCGACTGCGACGTGATCCAGGCCGACGGCGGCACCCGCACCGCCTCGATCACCGGCGCCATGGTGGCGCTGGTCGACGCCCTGGCCGCCATGAAGAAGCGCGGCCAGCTCAAGCAGGACCCGCTCAAGCAGATGGTCGCCGCCGTCTCCGTGGGTATCTACCAGGGCGAGCCGGTGCTCGACCTGGACTACCTGGAGGATTCCGCCGCCGAGACCGACCTCAACGTGGTGATGACAAGCGCCGGCGGCTTCATCGAAGTGCAGGGCACCGCCGAGGGCGAGCCGTTCCAGCCCGAGGAACTGAACGCCATGCTGGCACTGGCCCGCGACGGCCTGCACGAACTGTTCGCCCTGCAGCGCGTCGCCCTGGAAACCGAGTAAGCCATCATGCATGACGACCAGTCCCTGATTCCGCCACCCGGCCCGGACGCCCGCCGCTGGGCGATGCTCTGCCATTACGCGGCGTTCGCCTGGTTCCTGGCGCCGATGATCGGCAACGTGATCGGGCCGCTGATCGTCTGGCAACTGAAGAAGGACCTCGACCCCTTCGTCGACCAGCAGGGCAAGGAAGCGCTGAATTTCCAGATCACGGTCAGCGTGGCCTTCATGATCTGCGGGCTGCTGGCCTGGATTCTGATCGGCTTTCCGCTGATGGTGCTGGTCGGCGTGTTTGCGCTGGTCGTCACCATCATCGCCGGTATCAAGGCCAACGACGGGGTGGCCTACCGTTATCCACTCTGTTGGCGATTGGTGAAGTGAACCGAAGGCCCCGTCAATGCGGGGCCTTCTACTTTCCGCTTGCCAGATACCAGAGCGCTGCACGCCGTCGCGCTGCGACCAAATGCCCCGCCCGCCCCCAACACATACCCCCAGGAGTACAATCCGCTCCGTATACCGTTTCGCCTGTGCACCTGCTTCGATGCGATGCATGGACGAGCCAACGCCTGCAACCGGAACCCCGGATCTGACTCGCCGAGCCAGGGTTCGCCGTACCCCGGTGGCAAGCCGTTTCAGGAGCTCCGTCATGTCGCAACCCACTCCGCAATCCCCCTGGCAAACCCGGCTGGTTCGCGAGATCGGCATCATCCTGCTGATCAAGCTGGCCATCCTGCTCACCCTCAAGGCGGTCTGGTTCACTGAACCCACCGTGCCGGTCAATGGCAGCGAGCGCGTCAGCGAACGTCTGTTCGGCCCCGCAACGCAGCCGTAATTCCTTTCCGTCCCACCCGAGGAGGCGCCGAGATGATCTCGGAAACCGTCGTCGACCTGTCGCGTCTGCAATTTGCCATGACCGCGATGTACCACTTTCTGTTCGTGCCCCTGACCCTGGGGCTGGCCTTCCTGCTGGCCATCATGGAGTCGGTCTATGTGATGACCGGCAAGCAGGTCTACAAGGACATGGTGAAGTTCTGGGGCAAGCTGTTCGGCATCAACTTCGCCCTCGGCGTCACCACCGGCCTGACCATGGAATTCCAGTTCGGCACCAACTGGGCCTACTACAGCCACTACGTGGGTGACATCTTCGGCGCGCCACTGGCCATCGAGGGGCTGATGGCGTTCTTCCTCGAATCGACCTTCATCGGCTTGTTCTTCTTCGGCTGGGACCGCCTCTCCAAGGTGCAGCACCTGGCTGTCACCTGGCTGGTGGCGCTGGGTTCCAACCTGTCGGCGCTGTGGATCCTGATCGCCAACGGCTGGATGCAGAACCCGGTCGGCTCGGAGTTCAACTTCGAGACCATGCGCATGGAGCTGGTGGATTTCGGCGCCCTGCTGTTCAACCCGGTGGCGCAGGTGAAGTTCGTGCACACCGTATCGGCCGGCTACGTCACCGGCGCGATCTTCGTGCTGGCGATCTCCAGCTGGTACCTGCTGAAGAAGCGCGACCTCGGCTTCGCCCGCCGTTCGTTCGCCATCGCCGCGGTTTTCGGCCTGGCTGCGTCGCTGTCGGTGATCATTCTTGGCGATGAATCTGGCTACGAAATCGGCGACGTGCAGAAGACCAAGCTGGCCGCCATCGAGGCCGAATGGGACACCCACCCGGCGCCAGCCAGCTTCACCCTGTTCGGCCTGCCCAACCAGGAGGAGATGCGCACCGACTACGCGGTGAAGATCCCCTACGCGCTGGGGCTGATCGCCACCCGCTCGCTGGACGAGGAGGTCAAGGGCATCAAGGACCTGATCGCCGAGCACGAGGGGCGCATTCGCAACGGCATGACCGCCTATGCGCGGCTCGAGGCGCTGCGCGCCGGTGACAAGTCGCCGGAAGCCATCGCCGCCTTCAACGAGGTCAAGCAGGACCTGGGCTACGGCCTGCTGCTCAAGAAATACACCGCCAACGTGGTGGACGCGAGCGAGGAGCAGATCAAGCTGGCCGCGCTGGACACCATCCCGCATGTGCCCAGCCTGTTCTGGACCTTCCGGATCATGGTCGCCTCAGGCTTCCTGATGCTGCTGCTGTTCGTGCTGGCCAGTTGGGCGTCGGTCAAGCGCAACGCCGAGGACAAGCCGTGGCTGCTGCGCTTCGCCCTGCTGGCCCTGCCGCTGCCGTGGATCGCCGCGCAGACCGGCTGGTACGTGGCCGAGCACGGCCGCCAGCCCTGGTCGATCGGCGAGGTGCTGCCCACCCACCTGTCGGCCTCCAGCCTGTCCAGCGGCGACGTCTGGGGTTCGCTGGTCGCGCTGATTGCCTTCTACAGCCTGCTGCTGGTGATCGAGATGTACCTGATGATCAAGTTCGCCCGTCTCGGCCCGTCCAGCCTGCACACCGGCCGCTACCACTTCGAGCGTCTGGCCGCCGCCCAAGCGGCCAAGGCCTGAGGAGATTGCCATGTTCGATTACGAAACCCTGAAACTGCTCTGGTGGGTGCTGATCGGCGTGCTGCTGATCGGCTTCGCCCTCACCGACGGCTTCGACATGGGCGCCATGGCGCTGATGCCCTTCGTTGGCAAGACCGACAACGAGCGGCGCGCGGCGATCAACACCATCGCCCCGCACTGGGATGGCAACCAGGTGTGGTTCATCACTGCCGGCGGCGCGCTGTTCGCTGCCTGGCCGATGGTCTACGCGGCGGCCTTCTCCGGGCTGTACTGGGCGATGCTGCTGGTGCTGTTCGCGCTGTTCTGCCGGCCGGTCGGCTTCGACTACCGCAGCAAGCTGGAGAATCAGAAGTGGCGCAACGCCTGGGACTGGGCGCTGTTCACCGGCGGCGCGGTACCGGCGCTGCTGTTCGGCGTGGCCTTCGGCAACCTGTTCCTCGGCCTGCCCTTCCGCCTCGACGAGTTGATGCGCTCCAGCTATGAAGGCTCGTTCTTCGGCTTGCTGCACCCGTTCGCCCTGCTCGCCGGCCTGGTCAGCCTGAGCATGCTCTGCGCCCACGGCGGCGCCTGGCTGATGCTGCGCACCGACGCCGAGCTGCACCAGCGTTCGCGCCTGGCCACCCGCCTCTGCGCCCTGCTGTTCCTGCTGACCTTCGGCGGCGCCGGCCTGTGGCTGATCCTCGGCGGCCTGCCGGGCATGCGCCTGGCCGGCGGCTTCGCCGACCTGGGCCTGGCGCTCAATCCGCTGCACAAACAGGTGGTCATGGATAACAGCGGCTGGCTGGCCAACTACGCCCAGTACCCGCTGACCCGCGTCGCCCCGCTGCTCGGCCTGGCCGGCGGCCTGCTGGCGCTGCTCGGCGCGCTGTTCAACCGTGGCGGCGTGGCCTTCCTGGGCAGCAGCCTGGCGATCGTCGGCACCCTCTGCACCGCCGGCTTCGCGCTGTTCCCCTTCGTGTTCCCGTCGAGCATCGATCCGGCCTCGAGCCTGACGCTCTGGGACGCGGTTTCCAGCCAGAAGACCCTGGGCATCATGCTGGTGGTGGCCGCCCTCTTCGTGCCGCTGATCCTGCTCTACACCCTGTGGTGCTACATCCGCATGTGGGGCCGCGTGACCAGCCAGACCATCGACGCCAACCCGCACGGCCTGTACTGAAACCCCGGCGGCCGGAGCCGTGCGCACCGGCCGCCAGACGCGCCCGCTCAGGGCCAAGGAGAACGAACATGTGGTATTTCGCCTGGATTCTCGGCGTACTGCTGGCGTGCAGCTTCGGCATCATCAATGCCCTGTGGCTGGAAACCACCCAGAACCTCGACGAGGAAACCGTCGGTGGCGAGTGACACCCGCCCCTGGTTGCGACGCGGCGCCAGCCGCGCCGCCTCCCTGCTGCTGGCCTCGCCGCTGGCGCTGCTGCTGCTGATCCACCCGGCGGCCATGCTGGACGCCGAGGGCGGCTACAGCCACGGCCTGCTGATGCTGGTGATGTGGGGCATTTCCAACGGCTTCATCCACGGCGTCGGCTTTGATCCGCACAGCCGCCTGTGGCGCACGCTGTTCCATCCGCTGGGCGGCTGGCTGCTGATGGGGCTGGGCTACCTGATCCTCTGGCAGGCGCAGGGCTGAGAGCAGCGCCGCGCCGCCGAAGGGCCGACTACTTGTTGGGCTGCGGGGTCAGGCGCAGGTACGGACGCACCGCGCGATAGCCCTTGGGGAAACGCTCGCGGAGCTCGGCCTCGTCCTTCAGGGACGGCACGATCACCACCTCGTCACCGTCCTGCCAGTTGGCCGGGGTGGCCACCTTGTAGTTGTCGGTGAGCTGCAGCGAATCCACCACGCGCAGGATCTCGTGGAAGTTGCGACCGGTGCTGGCCGGGTAGGTGATGGTCAGGCGCACCTTCTTGTTCGGGTCGATGACGAACAGCGAGCGCACCGTCAGGGTGTCGCTGGCGTTCGGGTGGATCAGGTCGTACAGCTCGGACACAGCGCGGTCGGCGTCGGCCAGGATCGGGAAGTTCACCCGGGTGTTCTGCGTCTCGTTGATGTCATCGATCCACCGGATGTGGGAATCCACCGGGTCCACCGACAGGGCGATGGCCTTGACGTTGCGTTTGGCGAATTCGTCCTGCAGCTTGGCGGTGAAGCCCAGTTCGGTGGTGCACACCGGAGTGAAGTCGGCCGGGTGGGAGAACAGGATGCCCCAGCTGTCGCCCAGCCACTCGTGAAAGCGGATGCGGCCGATGCTGGATTCCTGTTCGAAGTCGGGGGCGATGTCGCCGAGGCGGATGCTCATGGTTGCAACTCCTGGGGGTCGTGAGGAAGTGCGATCCAATCTGCCGCCGCGTGACGAAAAAGAAAAAGAATAAATAAAAATTTATTTATTCAAATAAGAAATAAGCGGACATTCCGTCCAAAAAAAACAGACCGGCTGAAGTCCGGGCCGCTTTTGGCGCGACGGGGAATCAGCGAGAATGCGCGGCTTTCTCGCGAAGCCGGAGTCCCTCCGTGGAACTGTTGAAACAAAAGATCCGCACCGCCGGTGTGGTGTTGTCCGATCAGGTACTGAAGGTCGATACCTTCCTGAATCATCAGATCGACCCGCTGCTGATGCATCAGATCGGCCAGGAATTCGCCCGGCGTTTCCGCGACGCCGGCGTCACCCGGATCCTGACCCTGGAAAGCTCCGGCATCGCGCCCGCGGTGATGGCTGGCCTGGAGCTGGGCGTGCCGGTGGTCTTCGCCCGCAAGCACCGCTCCCTGATCCTCAAGGACGATCTGCTGACCGCGCAGGTGTATTCGTTCACCAAGCAGGTGGAGAGCACCATCGCCGTCGCCGCGCGCTACCTGAGCCCGAGCGACCGCGTGCTGGTGATCGACGACTTCCTCGCCAACGGCCAGGCGGCCAAGGGGCTGGTGTCGATCATCCAGCAGGCCGGGGCCAGCGTCGCCGGCCTGGGCATCGTCATCGAAAAGTCCTTCCAGCCCGGTCGCGCCGAACTTGAAGGCATGGGCCTGCGCATCGAGTCTCTGGCGCGTATCCAGTCGCTGGAAGGTGGCCAGGTGACGTTCATCGATTAAGCGACCCCGAACGGCGGCCGGAACGACGCCGACCGCCATAGGACTCCGTCGCTCACACGCAGGTTGGACAGCGCTTTCCCTGTCCACCATTGCCGCCGCCACGGCGGCCTGCGTCCCGCAAACGAAAAAGCCGCCCTCGGGCGGCTTTTTCGTGCAGGAAGCTCGGCTTACAGGCCGGACATTTCCTGAATGGCAGCGCGCATCTCGTCATCGGAGCAGTCGCTGCAGGTGCCCTTCGGCGGCATGGCATTCAGGCCGGCGATGGCGCTCTTCACCAGACCGTCCAGACCACCCTTGGCATCGGCACGGGCCTTCCAGGCGGCGGTGTCATGGTTCTTCGGCGAGTTCAGCAGGCCGGTGCCATGGCACGCGTTGCAGAATTTGGCGACCACGTCGGCACCACTGCGTGCGGCACCACCAGCGGCGGCGGCAACGGCACCCACGCCCTTGCACTCCTGACCCTGGATGCAGACTTCGCCCACCGGCTTCAGACGCTCGGCGATCGCTTCATTGGTCGTAGCCTGAGCGCTCACCGCCCACAGGGCCAATACGGCAGCGTTGGCCACCAGAATCTTCTTAGTCCAGTTCACCTTACACCCTCATCGTGGCTAGAAACGCTCGCGGCCACGGTTCGCGAGCGGGCGACAGTATAACGGCAAGGCCGACCCGCCGAAACAACCCCGCGGCCAATGCAGGGTTGCGGCATTGCGTCGCACAGCCCGCGGCGTCGCGGGCCTTGCGGGCTTCAGAAGTTCGCCGGCGTGGTGGCGCTGATCAGCCGGGCGGGTACTTCATAGGGATTGCGGAAACGGTGCGGCTGGTTGCTCTGGAAGTAGTAGCTGTCGCCACATTCCAGCACGTACACCTCGTCGCCCACCGTGAGTTCCAGGCGACCGGCGACCAGCACGCCGGCTTCCTCGCCTTCGTGGTAGAGCATTTCCTCGCCGGTGTCGCTGTTCGGCGGGTAGGTCTCGTCGAGCATGGACAGGGCGCGGTTGGGGAAGGCCTTGCCGATCAGGCGCATGGCGACCGAGCCGCCGCCGATGTCCATCAGCTCGTCGGCCTTGTAGACCACCTGGGTGCGGTTTTCTTCCTGCAGGTCCAGCGAGAAGAATTCCACCAGCGACATCGGAATGCCCGACAGCACCTTTTTCAGCGAACTGATGGAGGGGCTGACACTGTTCTTCTCGATCATCGAGATGGTGCTGTTGGTCACCCCGGCGCGCTTGGCCAGCTCACGCTGGGAAAGACCCTTCATCTTGCGAATGGATTGCAGTCGAACACCGACGTCCAATGACAGGTTCCTCCTCCGGAACGGGACGGGCAAAAAGTGCGCGGTATCATGGCAACAGTGTTCAGTATTTACAACAGCCGTTGCGTGCGCCCGTCGCCGTGAAGTCCGGACGACGCTAGCCCGCCTGCGCAGCGACGATCTGGATCTCCACCCGCACCTCCGGGGCATACAGGCGGGCCTGCACCGTGGCGCGCGCCGGCGCGGCGCCCGGAGCGACCCAGGCGTCCCATTCGGCGTTCATGCCGGCGTAGTCGGCGTCGATATCGCGCAGATAGAGGGTGGCGGACAGGATGCGGGTCTTGTCGCTGCCGGCCTCGGTCAGCAGGCGGTCAATGGCGGCGAGGGTCTCGCGGGTCTGCTGGCAGATGTCGCCGGACAGGTCATCGGCCAGTTGGCCGGACAGGTACACCACGCCGTTATGGATAACCGCCTCGCTGTAACGCGAGGCGACGTGCAGACGCTCAATGGACATGACCGGGCTCCGGTGCGGGGAAGTCGGCGCAGTCTAGCGGAACCGTTCAGTGCGCCGACAGCGGCTCGCCAGTGCCGGAGGCCCGTGAGCCACCACCGGTGTAGCGGAACAGATCCAGCCCGTCGGTACGGATCTGCGGCCGCTTGCGGGCCAGCAGGTCAGCCAGCAGCCGCCCGGAGCCGCAGGCCATGGTCCAGCCGAGGGTGCCATGTCCGGTGTTGAGAAACAGATTGCCCAGCGGCGTGGCGCCGACCAGGGGCGTGCCGTCCGGGGTGGCCGGACGCAGGCCGGTCCAGAACTCGGCCCGCGCCAGCTCGCCGGCGTGCGGGTAGAGATCGTGGGTGACCATCTCCAGGGTTTGCCGCCGGCGCGGGTTCAGCCGCAGGTCATAGCCGGCGATCTCGGCCATGCCGCCGACCCGCATGCGCTGGTCGAAGCGCGTGATGGCGATCTTGTAGGTCTCGTCGAGGATGGTCGAGGCAGGGGCTGCGTCCGGATTGCTGATCGGCACCGTCAGTGAGTAGCCCTTGAGCGGGTAGACCGGCAGGCGGATGCCCAGCGGCGCGAGCAGTTGCGGACTGTAGCTGCCCAGCGCCAGCACATAGCGGTCGGCGGTCTCCAGGCGGCCATCGATCCAGGCGCCGGTGATGCGCCCGCCTTGCTGCTCGAAGCGCTGCAGCGAGCAGCCGAAACGGAACTCCACCCCCAGGCCGCGCGCCAGCTCGGCCAGCCGCGAGGTGAACAGCTGGCAGTCGCCGGTCTGGTCGTTGGGCAGGCGCAGGGCGCCGGCCA
>NZ_JBOY01000098.1:0-12642 GCF_000647775.1 Pseudomonas sp. RL
CCCCGCCAAGGCCGCCCCGGCCAAGGCACCGAAGAAAGCCGGCCAGCCGGTGGCCTGATTGCCTGAATGGGTGGACAGCGCTTCACCTGTCCACCATGGCCGGGCCCAGCCCGGCCCCAACCAGCGAGGAACACGAACATGGCATGCGGATGTGGTGGAAGTGAAAGCGGCGGCGGCTGCGGCGGACAGGCCCACGCCGAGCCGGTGGTGCAGCAGATGCCCGAGGCGGTCGCCCCGGTCGAACTGATCGCCAGCAGCGACCAGGAATGGCCGCGCATCAGGGTCAACGGTGTGGTCATCACCCCCGAAGCGATGGCCCGGGAAATCCAGTACCATCCCGCGCCCAGTCGCGACGATGCGCTCTATCTCGCCTGCCAGGCGCTGGTGATCCGCGAGCTGCTGCGCCAGCGCAGCGCCGAGCTGGGCATCCCGGTGGCGCCGGTCGCCGGGGAGAGCGAGGAAGAGGCGGCGACCCGCGAGCTGGTGCAGCGCGAGGTGCCGGTGCCGCAGGCCGACGAGTCGACCTGCCGGCAGTACTACGAACGCAACCGCGCGCGTTTCGCCAGCGCGCCGCTGGTCATGGCCCGGCATATCCTGCTGGCTTGCCCGCCGGACGACGCCGAGGCGCGCAGCGCCGGCCGCGAACAGGCCGACGCGCTGCTGGCCGAGCTGCGCGGCGCACCGCACCGTTTCGCCGACCTGGCGCTGGCCCATTCAGCCTGCCCGTCGAAGGAGCAGGGCGGGGCGCTGGGACAGATCAGCCAGGGCCAGACCGTGCCCGAGTTCGAGCGCCAGCTGCTGCGCCTGCCGGTCGGCCTGGCGGCCCAGCCCCTGGAAAGCCGCTACGGTTTTCATCTGGTGGAGGTCGAACAGCGCATCGAAGGGCGCCAGTTGCCCTACGAGGCAGTGGCCGAAGCCATCCGCGCTGAGCTGGATCAACGGGTCTGGCAGGTGGCGGTGGCACAGTACCTGCGGTACCTGGTGGGCGCGGCGGATATCCAGGGCATACACTTGGAAGGCGCCGAAACGCCGCTGATGCAATAGCGGCTTTAATGCAGCAATGCCTGTCGGCCACCCGAAGCCAGAGGAACGATCATGAGCACTTTGCAAGACGGCTACGGACGCGGCATCGAGTACCTGCGGTTGTCGGTGACGGATCGCTGCGACTTCCGCTGCGTGTACTGCATGGCCGAGGACATGACGTTCCTGCCGCGCCAGCAGGTGCTCACCCTGGAGGAGATCCAGCGGATCGCCGCGCTGTTCGTGGCCAACGGCACCCGCAAGATTCGCCTCACCGGCGGCGAGCCGCTGGTGCGCAAGGGCATCGTCGAGCTCTGCGCGAAGATCGCCGCGCTGCCCGGCCTGCGCGAACTGGTGATGACCACCAACGGCTCGCAACTGGTGAAGATGGCCCGACCGCTGGCCGACGCCGGCGTGAAGCGCCTGAACATCAGCCTCGACAGCCTGGACGCGGAGCGCTTTCGCGCCATCACCCGCGTGGGCGACCTGCGCCAGGTGCAGGCCGGCATCGACGCCGCCCGCGCGGCCGGCTTCCAGCGCATCAAGCTCAACACCGTGGCCATGAAGGGCCGCAACGCGGACGAGATCCCGGA
The DNA here is from genome assembly GCF_000647775.1 of Pseudomonas sp. RL. NCBI lineage: Bacteria > Pseudomonadati > Pseudomonadota > Gammaproteobacteria > Pseudomonadales > Pseudomonadaceae > Pseudomonas > Pseudomonas sp. RL. The sequence goes on from NZ_JBOY01000098.1 coordinate 1,614, forward strand.
CCTGGTCGCCTATGCCGTGGAGCGCGGTCTGGACATCACCTTCATCGAGGAGATGCCGCTGGGCGACGTGGGCCGCTCGCGGGGCGAGAGCTACTGCTCCAGCGATGAAGTGCGCGAGATCATCGCCGGTCGCTACACGTTGATCGACAGCGCCGAGCAGAGCGGCGGACCGGCACGCTACGCACGCCTGAAGGAATTTCCGGAGAGTCGCATCGGCTTCATCTCGCCGCATTCCCACAATTTCTGCGCCACCTGCAACCGCGTGCGCCTGACCGTGGAAGGCCGCCTGCTGCTGTGCCTGGGCCACGAGAATTCCATCGACCTGCGCGCGCTGCTACGTCGCTACCCCACCGACGATCAGCCGCTGCTCGACGCCGTGCGCGCCGCGCTGCAACGCAAGCCGCTGCGCCACGAGTTCAACCTCGACGAGGTGCAGGTGGTGCGCTTCATGAACGCCACGGGCGGGTAGGGCGGACAACAGCTCGCGGACAAGTCCGCTCCCACAGGCCCTGCGCCTTACCCCCCGTTGACCATGGTCAAGTCCCGCTGCCATCAGGCCCGTTACCCTGCGCATATCTTCCGGCCGGTCGCCTGTTTTGCGGATCGGCCCTCTGACCGGCCATAATCCGGCCCATCCAGCAGTGAGGCGGTCGCGCGAGCGGCGGTCTTCGATGTACCACTTTCCTTTCAAGGCGGGTCGAACGTGGACCACATGACTTTCAACCGAGCCCTGGTCGAGAAATACGATCGCCCGGGCCCGCGCTACACCTCCTATCCCACCGCGCCGCAGTTCCACGAGGCTTTCGCCGAGGACGACTACTTCCAGGCCGCCGCAGCCAGCAACAAGGCGCCGGCGCCCAAGCCGCTGTCGGTGTACATCCATATCCCGTTCTGCCAGAGCCTCTGCTACTACTGCGCCTGCAACAAGATCATCACCCAGAAGACCCACCGCGCCGTCGAATACCTCGACTACCTCAAGAAGGAAATCGCCCTGCAGGGCGCGCTGTTCGACAAGTCCCGCAAGCTCACCCAGCTGCACTTCGGCGGCGGCACACCCACCTACCTGACCAGCGAACAGCTGGGCGAGGTGATGGACGCCCTGCACGAGGCGTTCAACATGGACGACAGCGACAACCACGAGTTTTCCATCGAGGTCGATCCGCGCACCATCAGCCCCGAGCGCATCCACACGCTGCGCCAGCAGGGCTTCAACCGCCTGAGCTTCGGCGTGCAGGACTTCGACGAGCAGGTGCAGGCCGCCGTCAACCGCATCCAGAGCGAACAGCAGGTGCGTGACCTGATCGAGGCCGCCCGCGCCGCGCGCTTCAAGTCGATCAGCGTGGACCTGATCTATGGCCTGCCGCTGCAGACCGTGGAAAGCTTCGACGCCACCCTGAGCAAGATCATCGCCCTGCGCCCGGACCGCATCGCCGCCTACAGCTATGCGCACCTGCCCGAGCGCGTGCGCGCCCAGCGGCTGATCCGCCCGGAGGACATGCCGCCGCCCGAGCGCAAGATGGAGTTGCTGGAGCTGACCATCCGCCGCCTGACCGACGCCGGCTACGTGTACATCGGCATGGACCACTTCGCGCTGCCCGATGACGAGCTGACCCTGGCCCGCGCCAACGGCACGCTGCAGCGCAACTTCCAGGGCTACTCGACCCACGGCGACACCGACCTGATCGGCCTGGGCGTGTCCTCCATCGGCAAGGTGGGCGACAGCTACAGCCAGAGCGTCAAGCTGCTTTCCGAGTACTACGCGCGCCTGGACCAGAACCGCCTGCCGGTGCAGCGCGGCTACCGCCTGAGCGCCGACGACGTGCTGCGCCGCGAGGTGATCCTGGCGCTGATGTGCCACAACCGGGTCGACTTCGCGCCGTTCGAGCAGAAGCACGGCATCGTCTTCCGCGACTACTTCGCCGACTCCCTGGCGCAGCTGGCCGAGATGGTGGACGACGGCCTGGTGCAGATCCTCGACGACGCCATCGTCCTGCTGCCGCAAGGGCAGCTGATGATGCGCAACGTGGCCATGACATTCGACGCCTACCTCGGCAAGCAGACCGTGCGCTTCTCGCGCACGGTCTAAGCAGCGGAACGAACGTAGGGCGGTCAAGGCCTAGCCTTGGCCGCCGGACACGGCGTCGGTGCCATCCGCAGCGCAAACACACGTATCGGCTTGTGTGACGCTATTCGCGTTTCTCGGCTATCGCTTGACCACGGTCATTCACCCGTCGCACTCCTGCGGTCAAGGTAGGTCCACTAGGCGTCACCGCCGGAAGGACTGCCCATGACCTACGCCCTGCTGCACACCCTGCACCTGCTCAGCGCCATCTTCTTCATCGGCACGCTGTTCGTCGAAGTGGCCACGCTGGCGCAGGCCAAGCGTTCGCTCGACCCCGCCGCTCGGGAAACCTTCGAGCGCGCGCTGGGGGCCCGTTCGCGGGTGGTGCTGCACTGGGTGGTGCTGTTCGTCTACGGCGCCGGCATCGGCCTGGCCTGGTTCCACCGGGGCGCCCTGGCGGATCCCTTCGCCAGCAGCTTTGGCCTCATGCTGAGCCTGAAGATCCTGCTGGCCATCGGTGTTTTCCTCTCCTTCGGCCTGGTCGCCATCCTGCTGCGCCGTGGTCGGATGAGCCCGGCACGCTATCACAGTCTTCACGTTGTGATCCTTGCGCAGATGGTCGCCATTGTTCTGCTCGCCAAGGGCATGTTCTATTTGGCCTGGTAAGGCGTGTCTGCGACCCTGCGTCACACCCCGGCGCACGTGCTTCTTGATTGATATCAAGCGTGCCTCATGTCAGTGGGGCCTACCATGACCACACAGAAACCAGCATTTGGTAAGACCATGATTTATATGGGTTTTTGGCTTGAAAGGGTGCGTCGCGCAGGAATGCCGGCGTTATTTTTCCTGCTGCTGATGGCGCTGGGAGCGCCGCAGGTGGTTCAGGCCAAGGACTACGGCGCGCTGGAGCGCGAGCGCATCGACCTGGTCTTCCCGGAGGCCACGGCGGTGTCCGAGCCGGAAGGGGACTACGGGGTGCGCACCATCCGCAAGGGTGACGAGCTGCTCGGCTACGCCTTCCAGAGCATCCGCGTGACCGACATGCCGGCCTACTCCGGCAAGCCGATCAACCTGCAGATCATCCTCGACGCCACGGCGACCATCCGTGATGCCTACATGCTCGAACACCACGAACCCATCGTGCTGATCGGCATTCCCGAGCAGAAGGTCCACGACTTCAACGCCCACTACACCGGCATCAAGGTCGACCAGCGCGTGGTGGTCGGCCGCTCCGGCGACAAGAGCGCGGTGACCATCGACGCCGTGACCGGCGCCACCGTGACGGTGATGGTGATCAACGAGATCGTCATGCGTTCCGCGCACACCGTGGCGGTGGACCTGGGGCTGATCGAGGCGGGCGCCAGCGCGCGGCCGAAGATCGCCCTGGTGCGTGACGTCTACCAGCCGAGCAACTGGACCGAGCTGACCGGCAACGGCGCCATCCGCCGCATGCACCTGACCCGCGGCCAGGTGGACGATGCTTTCATCGGCACCGAGGCCGAGGGCGTCGAGGTGGCCGCGCCTGAGCAGCGTGACGAGACCTTCATCGACCTGTACGCCACCCACCTGAATGTGCCCACCATCGGCCGCAACCTGCTGGGCGAGCGCCAGTACGCCGAGCTGATGGCCGAACTCAAGCCGGGTGAGCACGCCTTCGCGGTGCTGGCCAATGGCGAATACTCCTTCAAGGGCTCGGGCTACGTGCGCGGCGGCATCTTCGATCGGGTGCAGCTGCGCCAGTTCGGCGACATCATCAGCTTCCGCGACCTGGACTTCATCCGCCTGTCCGACGTCTACGCCGAAGGCATGCCGGACTTCTACGAGATGGCGATCTTCATCGCCCGCGAGCAGTACCGCTTCGATCCGGGCTCGGCCTGGAACCTGGAACTGCTGGTGCGCCGCCAGGTCGGTCCGGTGGAGAGCATCTTCACCAGCTTCGAGATGCCCTACCTGATGCCCGAGGACTACATCGAGCGGCCGCCGCTGACCGCCGAGGAGCTGGCCGCCATCGAGGAAGCCAACCGTCCGCTGTGGGTCAACATCTGGTACCAGAAGAGCTTCCAGATCGGCGTGCTGTGCGCCGCCCTGGGCCTGCTGACGGTGATCCTGTTCCTGCAGGACAAGTTCACCCAGAAGCCGCAGTTCCTGCACTGGCTGCGTCGCGGCTACCTGATCTTCACCGTGGTGTTCATCGGCTGGTACGCCCTGGGTCAGCTGTCGGTGGTCAACGTGCTGACCTTCGTCCACGCGGTGTTCCAGGATTTCCGCTGGGAGCTGTTCCTCACCGACCCGATCATCTTCATCCTCTGGGTGTTCACCGCCGCCAGCATCCTGCTGTGGGGCCGGGGCGTGTTCTGCGGCTGGCTGTGCCCCTTCGGCGCCCTGCAGGAACTGCTCAACGAGCTGGCACGCAAGATCAGGATCCCCCAGTACGAGCTGCCCTTCGCGGTGCATGAGCGCCTGTGGGCCATCAAGTACATCATCCTGCTGGCGCTGTTCGGCATCTCCCTGGAATCCATGATGCTGGCCGAGAAGGCCGCCGAGGTGGAGCCGTTCAAGACCGCCATCACCCTGAAGTTCGACCGCCAGTGGTGGTTCGTGCTCTACGTGGTGATCCTGCTGGTCGTGAACCTGTTCACCCGCAAGGTCTACTGCCGCTACATCTGCCCGCTCGGCGCGGCCCTGGCGGTGCCCAGCAAGTTCCGCCTGTTCGACTGGCTCAAGCGTCGCAAGGAATGTGGCAACCCCTGCCAGCTGTGCGCCGTGGAATGCGAGATCCAGGCGATCCACCCGGATGGGCACATCAACCACAACGAGTGCCACTACTGCCTCGATTGCCAGATGACCTACCACAACGACAACAAGTGTCCGCCGCTGATCAACAAGCGCAAGAAGCGCGGCAAGAAGGCTGCTCCGGACGCTCCCGAACTGATTCCCGCTGTACAGGTGACTGAACCCTGAGTCTTGCTCGCGCGAGGTTCGGGAAAGGCGAAGTGTTGTACCCATAGGAGCAAAACCCCATGAGCGACAAGCAAAACGAAAAGGAAGTGAAGGGCGGTCTCAGCCGTCGTGGCTTCCTCGGCGCCAGCGCCGTGACCGGTGCCGCGGTGGCGGCCACTGCCTTCGGCGGCGCGGTGATGTCCCGCGAAACCTGGGCAGCCGCGGTCAAGGAAGCCAAGAACAAGGTGCATGTGGCACCGGGCGAGCTGGATGAGTACTACGGCTTCTGGTCGGGCGGCCACCAGGGCGAAGTGCGCGTGCTGGGCATCCCCTCGATGCGCGAACTGATGCGTATCCCGGTGTTCAACACCGATCCGGCCACCGGCTGGGGCATCACCAACGAAAGCCGCAGCATCATGGGTGAGTACTACCCGAACGGCGACTGCCACCACCCGCACATCTCGATGACCGACGGCCGCTACGACGGCAAGTACCTGTTCATCAACGATAAGGCCAACACCCGCGTCGCGCGTATCCGTCTGGACATCATGAAGACGGACAAGATCACCAGCATCCCGAACGTCCAGGCCATCCACGGCCTGCGTCTGCAGAAGGTGCCGCACACCAAGTACGTGTTCTGCAACGGCGAGTTCTTCATTCCGCACCCGAACGACGGGTCCAGCTTCGACCTGCAGGCCGACAACAGCTTCACCTGCTTCAGCGCGGTGGACGCCGAGACCATGAAGGTGGCCTGGCAGGTCATCGTCGACGGCAACCTGGACAACACCGACGCCGACTACACCGGCCGCTTCGCCGCCTCCACCTGTTACAACTCCGAGCGCGCCCTGGACCTGGGCGGCACCATGCGCAACGAGCGTGACTGGGTGGTGGTGTTCGACGTGCACGCCATCGACAAGGCCATCAAGGACAAGAAGTACGTGATGATGGACGGCGTGCCGGTGGTCGACGGCCGCAAGGCCAAGAACAGCCCGTTCACCCGTTACATCCCGGTGCCGAAGAACCCGCACGGCTGCAACACCTCGCCGGACGGTAAGTACTTCATCGCCAACGGCAAGCTGTCGCCGACCTGTACCGTGATCGCCATCGACAAGCTGCCCGACCTGTTCGCCGGCAAGCTGAAGGACGAGCGCGACACCGTGGTCGCCGAGCCGGAACTGGGCCTCGGCCCGCTGCACACCACCTTCGACGGTCGCGGCAACGCCTACACCACCCTGTTCATCGACAGCCAGCTGTGCAAGTGGAACATCGATGAAGCCATCCGCGCCTACAAGGGCGAGAAGGTCAACTACATCAAGCAGAAGCTGGACGTGCACTACCAGCCGGGCCACAACCACGCCTCGCTGACCGAGTCCCGCGACGCCGACGGCAAGTGGGTGGTCGTGCTCTCCAAGTTCTCCAAGGACCGCTTCCTGCCGGTCGGCCCGCTGCACCCGGAGAACGACCAGCTGATCGACATCTCCGGCGACGTGATGAAGATCGTCCACGACGGCCCGACCTTCGCCGAGCCGCACGACTGCATCATGTGCCGTCGCGACCAGATCAAGACCAAGAAGATCTGGGACCGCAAGGATCCCTTCTTCGCGGACACCGTGGCCCGTGCCAAGAAGGACGGCGTCAATCTGGAGACCGACAACAAGATCATCCGCGACGGCAAGAAGGTCCGCGTGTACATGACCTCCATGGCACCGTCCTTCGGCATCACCGACTTCACCGTCAAGCAGGGCGATGAAGTCACCGTGACCATCACCAACATCGACCAGATCGAGGACGTGTCCCACGGCTTCGTGATGGTCAACCACGGTGTGAGCATGGAAATCAGCCCGCAGCAGACCTCTTCGGTCACCTTCACTGCCGACAAGCCCGGGGTGTTCTGGTACTACTGCAGCTGGTTCTGCCACGCGCTGCACATGGAGATGATGGGCCGCATGATGGTGGAAAAGGCCTGACGGCCGGGCGAGGGCCGGACGGCTGAATGTCCGGCCCTTGCCGTGTACGCGGCCGGCGCTGATGATCGCCGGCCGCCTCCCCGCCTGACCCTGAAGAGGTATCGAGTTGCTCAGATCTCAGGCTGTACACGGGGCGCTGTGTGCCCTCCTGTTTTTCGCGGGGTCCGCGCTGGCGAACCCGCGCCCGATTACCGACCTGCCGCTGCGCGCGGAAGGCGACAACCGCTGGACGCTACCGGCCGGCGAATATGTCGGCAACTTCCGCATCGACCGGCCCCTGCACCTGCGTTGCGAGCCTGGCGCCGTGTTCAGCGCGGCGGGGCAAGGCAACGCGCTGTCCATCGGTGCCAGCGACGTGCTGGTCGAGGACTGCGACCTGCGCGACTGGGGCCACAACCTCACCGACATGGACTCGGGCATCTTCATCGAAGGCGGCGCCAAGGGCGTGACCCTGCGCAACAATCGCCTGCGCGGCGTGGGCTTCGGCATCTGGGCCGACCGCTCGGAAAACGTGCACATCCTGGACAACCAGGTCCATGGCGAGCCTTCGGTGCGCTCCCAGGACCGTGGCAACGGCATCCACCTGTTCATCGTGAAAGGCGCCGTGGTGGCCGGCAACCAGGTGCGCGAAACCCGCGACGGCATCTACATCGAGACCTCCAACGGCAACCGCATCGAGAACAACCTGCTGGAAGACCTGCGCTACGGCATCCACTACATGTTCTCCAACGACAACCATGTGACCGGCAACATCACCCGCCGCACCCGCACCGGCTACGCGCTGATGCAGAGCCGCAAGCTGACGGTGATCGGCAACCGCTCCGAGCATGACCGGAACTACGGCATGCTGATGAACTACATCACCTACTCGACCATCAAGGACAACTTCGTCACCGACGTGCAGGCCGGCGACACCGGCGGCGACAGCATGATCCAGGGCGGCGAGGGCAAGGCGCTGTTCATCTACAACTCGCTGTTCAACGTCATCGAGCACAACCACTTCGAGCACAGCAACCTGGGCATCCATCTCACTGCCGGCTCGGAAGACAACCGCATCGTCGACAACGCCTTCGTCGGCAACGAACAGCAGGTCAAGTACGTGGCGGTGCGTACCCAGGAATGGTCCGCCGACGGGCGCGGCAACTACTGGAGCGACTACCTGGGCTGGGACCGCAACGACGACGGTCTGGGCGACGTACCCTACGAGCCGAACGACAACGTCGACCGGCTGCTGTGGATGTACCCGCAGGTGCGCCTGCTGATGAACAGCCCCGGCATCGAACTGCTGCGCTGGGTGCAGCGCGCCTTCCCGGTGCTGAAGTCCCCCGGCGTGCAGGACAGCTTCCCGCTGATGCAGCTGCCCACCGAATCCTTGTTGAAGAAAGAACCCGCACAGGAGCCGCTGTCATGAAGGCCGTCGATATCCAGGGCGTCAGCCAGCGCTACGGCAGCATGACCGTGCTGCACGATCTGTCCCTGCAGCTCGCCGAAGGCGAGGTGCTCGGGCTGTTTGGCCACAACGGCGCCGGCAAGACCACCACCATGAAACTGATCCTCGGCCTGCTCGCCCCCAGCGAGGGCCAGGTGCGCGTGCTGGGCCAGGCGCCGAACGATCCGCAGGTGCGCCGCAGCCTGGGCTACCTGCCGGAGAACGTGACGTTCTACCCGCAGCTCACCGGCCGCGAGACGCTGACCCACTTCGCCCGCCTGAAGGGCGCCGACCTGTCCCAGGTGAACGCGCTGTTCGAGCAGGTGGGCCTGGCCCACGCCGCCGACCGCCGGGTGAAGACCTATTCCAAGGGCATGCGCCAGCGCCTCGGCCTGGCCCAGGCGATCCTTGGCACGCCGCGCCTGCTGCTGCTCGACGAGCCCACCGTGGGTCTCGACCCCATCGCCACCCAGGACCTCTACCGGCTGATCGACCGCCTGCGCCAGCAGGGCACGGCGGTGATCCTCTGTTCCCACGTGTTGCCAGGCGTGGAGGCGCACATCAACCGCGCGGTGATCCTCGCCAAGGGCCGCCTGCAGGCCAGCGGCAGCCTGGCGGCGCTGCGCGCCGAGGCCGGTCTGCCCGTGCGCATTCGCGCCAGCGGCCTGGCCCAGAGCGACGGCTGGGTGCGCCGCTGGAGTGAGGCGGGCCATGCGGTGCAGGCCATGGGCGAGGCGGGCCTGGAGGTGCAGGCGCACAACGGCCACAAGGTCGAGCTGCTGCGCGAGCTGCTCGGCGAAGCGCAACCCCATGACCTGGAAATCCTCCAGCCCTCGCTGGAAGACCTGTACCGCTACTACACGACCCGCGCCGACGTTCGCGAAGAGGGCAGACCATGAACCCGATCTGGAATATCGCCAGCAAGGAACTCAGCGACGGCCTGCGCAACCGCTGGCTGCTGGCCATCAGCCTGCTGTTCGCCGTGCTTGCCGTGGGCATCGCCTGGCTGGGCGCCGCGGCGGCCGGCACCGTGGGCTTCACCTCGATTCCCTCGACCATCGCCAGCCTGGCCAGCCTGGCCACCTTCCTGATGCCGCTGATCGCGCTGCTGCTGGCTTATGACGCCATCGTCGGCGAGGACGAGGGCGGCACCCTGATGCTGCTGCTCACCTACCCGCTGGGGCGTGGCCACATCCTGCTCGGCAAGTTCGTCGGCCACGGGCTGATCCTGGGCCTGGCGGTGCTGATCGGCTTCGGCTGCGCTGCGGTGGCCATCGGCCTGCTGGTTGAGGATGTCGACCTCGGCATGCTGTTCTGGGCTTTCGGCCGCTTCATGCTGTCCTCGACCCTGCTTGGTTGGGTGTTCCTGGCCATCGCCTACGTGCTGAGCGGCAAGGCCAGCGAGAAGTCCACCGCCGCCGGCCTGGCGCTGGGCGTGTGGTTCCTGTTCGTGCTGGTCTTCGACCTGGCGCTGCTCGGCGTGCTGGTGCTCAGCAAGGGCGCGTTCAGTCCGGACCTGTTGCCCTGGCTGCTGCTGCTCAACCCCACCGACCTGTACCGGCTGATCAACCTGGGCGGCTTCGAGGGGGGCGCCAATGCCATGGGCGTGATGGCCCTGGGCAACGACCTGCCCATGCCCACCGCCGCGCTCTGGCTGTGCCTGCTGTTGTGGGTCGGCCTGCCGCTGGCGCTGGCCTGGCGGGTGTTCAAGCGCCGCCAGGTGTGATCCGTTTCTTTGAGTGCCCCTAGGAGTCCCGAATGAAGTCCCTGTACCTGAGCGGCGCCCGCGCCCTGTCCATCGCTGTGCTGAGCTTCGGCCTGGTCGCCTGTGGCGGCGAGGAAGAAATTGCCAAGACCTTCGACCCGGTGGCTTTCCACCCGGATGACGAATGCCACGTGTGCGGCATGATCATCGAGGAATACCCCGGCCCCAAGGGGCAGGCGGTCACCGACAAGCAGGCCCGCAAGTTCTGCTCGGTGGCGGAAATGTTCGGCTGGTACCTGCAGCCGGAAAACCAGCACCAGAACTTCACCCTGTACGTGCACGACATGCAGCACGGCAGCTGGGATGAGCCTTCCGACGAGCACCTGATCGACGCCAGGCAGGCCTACTTCGTGGTCGCCAGCACCCTGCAGGGCGCCATGGGCGCCGCGCTGGCCAGCTTCGCCGACGAGCATGCCGCCCAGCAGTTCGCGGCCGAGCAGGGCGGCCAGGTGCTGCGCTTCGCCGACATCGACCAGGCCCTGCTGCAAAACGCGGCCGGTACCATGCACGGCATGTCCCATGGCATGTCCCACGGCATGCAACATCACTGAGGAATTCCCCATGTTTGGCATCAGCATCTGGCAGCTCCTGATCATCCTGTTGATCGTGGTCATGCTGTTTGGCACCAAGCGCCTGAAAAGCCTGGGCTCCGACGTGGGCGAGGCGATCGGCGGCTTTCGCAAGTCGCTGAAGGACGACAAGGAAGGCAGCGCCTCGTAGGGCGGACAACGCTTCACCTGTCCGCCGCCTGGCACCCCGCCGATACCGCTGTCTGGCGGACAAGAGCGACGTTGTCCGCTACGTCTAGCGGCCCCCGTAGGGCGGACAACGCTTCACCTGTCCGCCGCCTGGCACCCCGCCGATAC
>NZ_JBOY01000099.1:0-6051 GCF_000647775.1 Pseudomonas sp. RL
ACCTCGTCGCAGTTTATCGCTTAACGGGGTGTCCACTGGAGCTGGGCAAGATCAAGCCCCCACGCCCCAAGCCTTTGGTTGGATGCACGTGTGGTCCTTGAGCAATACCAGCAAGGCCAGGCACCAGGATGCTTGCCTGTCGGGGAATTCAGGGCTCGGCACTACGGTGACGATCTGGATTGCGATGCGCTGGAGGCGCACTTTCGGGCCAGCGGTGTCGAGCTCCTGGGCATTGAGGTCATCCGCACACCAGGCCAAGTCGATTTCGCCTACAAATTGCGGCGTTGATGGTGGGCGGGAAGCAGGTTCGGGTTGGTTCCCCATTGATCAATGCCAAGGGCCTGGTCTTCCCGCCACCCTGCCTCCGTGCCCCGCTGATTGCGATCAGCAGCATGCCCAGGCAGCCAAGATCTTCAAGGCTGCGGCGCGGCTCGACCGCGTTGGTCACACCAGTTCGCTCCGGCATCCCTGCGCGAACGGCCATCGGCAACGATGGTGATGCCTGTCTGTAGTTCCTCAACCTGTGCGGGGTCACATCACCCGCCAGGGTCGATGCGTCTCCGCAGCTTTGCCACGGAGATCCGCCATGTCTCAAGAAAAATCCTTCTTCGACCTGCACATCAGTGGTCTGGGTTACCTCAATCGCATACGCGAAGTCACACCCCGGAAAGGCGATGCCTTCCTGGCGGCCGACATCGCGGCGCTGAACGGTCCCGCCGACGGCGTGGAGTACCGCCGTTTCGACGTACGCGTCAGCGGGCGCGAAGCGCAGCAGTTGGTCCGCCGCTGCCTGCCGGCCGTCACCGCCGAGCGCAAGGTGCTGATCGGCTTTCGCCTCGGCGATCTGTGGACCGACACCTTCACCTACTCGCGCGGCAAGCGCGCCGGTGAGGTAGGGGTCAGCCTCAAGGCGCGGTTGTTGTTCATCGGCTGGATCAAGGTCGATGGCGAGCTGGTCTACAAGGCCGAACCCCGGCCGACCGACCCCGCCACGCCGACTTCTGACTCCACCCTGGAGCAGGCTGCCGCCGCGCAGTTCGCCTGACCGTCGCAAACGCGACATTCCACCCACCGCCGGGGTTTCTCCCCGACGGGGAGGCTCCGGCTTCTGTCGTCACAGGAGGCCTTCCATGGGCTGGTATTTCTCACCGCAGTCCCGAGCGGAGCTGATCCGGGAACTGATCCAACCGTCACAGACCGAACGCGCCAGCGTCACGGTCATCGCCCACGCACTGCGCGGCGACGCGCTGTGGTCCGTGGTCGAAGTCACCGCCCGGCAGTCCGGTGTGCATCGGGATCTCGCTCCAGGCGAGTTGCTTCGCTACATCCGCTGCGACCTGCTGCAGCGCAGTGGTGGCGAGTGGGGGTACAAGCCGCTGGACGAGTCCATGCACCCGTACCGCTATTCCTGCCCGCTGTCCTACCTGGCACTGGCGCCCGAGCAATGCCACGAGTGGCGTGAGGGCGTGCGTGCCTGGCATGCGCGACGGCGAGCGCCGACTGCAGTGGAACCGCGCACCCCCGTCTAGTCGTTCGACACCTGTCCCAACCCGCCCCGCAGTGAGGGGCGTTCTCTCTCTTCGCAAGCCCGCGCCCTCCAGCCGTTGCCGGTCGGTCAGCGCTTGCCCGTTTTCCGAGGAAAATGCCATGCAACTTGCATCCCGCTTTGCTTCTGGCATCGCCGATGCTGCGCAGCGATCATCCGCTGTCCGATGATCAGATCCGTGCCGTCGTACCGTCGATCTTCGCGGCAGAGGCGCACCACAGCCGCTCGCGGCGCTACAGCTACATACCCACCGCCGCGGTACTGGCGGAATTGCGTCGGGAAGGCTTCCAGCCGTTCATGGTGTGTCAGACCCGCGTGCGGCAGGAGGGCCGTCGCGAGCACACCAAGCACATGCTTCGCCTGCGTCACGCCAGTCAGATCAACGGTGACGAGGCGAACGAGATCATCCTGCTCAACTCGCACGATGGCAGCAGCAGCTACCAGATGCTCGCCGGGATGTTCCGCTTCGTGTGTGCCAACGGCCTGGTCTGTGGCGACACGCTGTCCGACGTGCGCGTGCCGCACAAGGGCAACGTCACCGACCAGGTGATCGAAGGCGCCTATGAGGTGCTGCACGGCTTCGACCAGGTGCAGCAGTCGCGGGAGGCCATGCGCGCCGTGCGGCTCGATGCGGGCGAGGCGGAAGTGTTCGCCCGTGCCGCGTTGAGTCTGCGTTTCGACCCGGACAAGCCGGCGCCCGTCACCGAGGAACAGATCCTCATGCCACGTCGTTTCGACGACAGGCGTCCGGATCTGTGGTCGCTGTTCAACCGTGCGCAGGAGAACCTGATCAAGGGCGGCCTGCCGGGACGCCAGAGCAATAGGCGCACCCAGCGCACCCGCTCCGTTCAGGGCATTGACCAGAACATCCGCCTCAACCGGGCGTTGTGGATGCTGGCCGATGGGCTGCGGCAACTGAAGTCCTGATCCATCAGCGGACCATGCCGAAGGGCCTGGTCCGCTTTTTTGCTGACCTTGTGGGCTAGTTCATTCTAGGGGGACAGGGTAGCGGATCATCCCATCCAGAAACTCGGTGGCTGGAGTTCAGAGCAAAGCTTTTTCGTTTTCCCGGAAATGTCATAATGACATCATTCATTGTTTCCGGCAGCCTAAACAGGCGGCTACATGTTCTCGGCAAAGGGATGATGCGGTATGAATCGAATGTTCGTTAGCCCATGGCTGTCGGTATCCCCCAGCGGTCCGGTGACGTGTGCTCGTCCCCAGGCACATGAGTACGTCCATCTCCGCCAAGGAGAAATGGACGGCGCCTGCGGACCTTATTGTGTAGTCATGACTCTGATTGCGCTGGGAGTGATGTCACGAGACCAAGCACAATCTCTTGGTAGTTTCGATGGCCGTACTCGCCTAGGTCGCTTCGCCGAAAAGCTGATGGGCTTTGGTCCCTTAGTTTCAGACGGTACCTACGATTATGAAGTGAGCCGGTTGGTTGATGTGTTCAAGCACACCGGTGTCGAGACTGAAGTGCTTGATGTGGCACCCCGGCGTAAAACCACCGTCCGCAACATCGCAGATGCCGTCGACAATCGAAAAGTCCCGATTGTTAGCGTCGAATGGGATGGCGGGCAAGGGGGGCACTGGCTTCTTGTTATCGGTTATCAGGGGTATCAGGCTGACGATGACGACGAATTTCAGATCACCCACCTCCTATGTCTCGATCCCACCGGCGAGGCACCCCGTGTTTCACTCTGGAATGCCGTGATCGAAGTCTTTACCGAAGCGGGCGATGCGGTGAACGAAGGTCGTTATTACTGTCGGCATTGGGGGCCAAACGACCCGCCAACGGCTTGCCGAATTGATCAGAGCGTTGTGGTCGGGCTCGATAAGAAAGCCGAGTCCAATTATTTCTACTGACAGATCCGTCAGCGCTCAGTCCTCACTCCGTTGCAGTCGGACAGCTGAAGCGGGGTGGGCACCGATTCGGATTCTTTACTGCTTACCATCTCTGACCCGTCGAAAGTAACGGCTCCGCCATCGGAGCCAGACGATGCAGCGATTCCCATATATTCAGGTTCATGTTCGACACGCACTTGCCGCTGCGCTGCTGCTCGCCATGGCGCTGGCGGCTGGTTGTGCGGGCAGCGTGGCGCCGGAGCAGTCAGCAACCCCGGCGGCCGCAACTACTGCTCCTGAATTCGAGCCTGCACCAGTGCCGGCTGCGCGCTACGGCCGCTACACCCTGGTCGAACTGGCGCCCACGGCGGCCCAGCGTGATTTGCTTGCTCAGTTGGTCGAGGTTTCCGTTCCCGACACCCTGCATGCCAGCGTTGGCGACGCTCTGCGGCACCTGCTGCTGCGCTCCGGCTATCGGCTGTGCGACGGCGCGGCCAGCGAGACGCTGCTGGGCCTGCCGCTGCCGGCGGCCCACTACCGGCTCGGTCCGATGCTGTTGCGCGATGCACTGCTGACCCTGGCCGGCCCGTCCTGGCGTTTGCAGGTAGATGAGCCGCAGCGCCAGGTGTGCTTTGTCCGCGCCGATGCGCAGTCGTCCGGTGCGCCCCTGAGCGGCGAGGATCACGATGAGTGAGCTCCCGCGCCGGCAGCCGACGCTGTTGGCGGTGGCCAGCATCGCCTGGCTCGCCTTCATCAGCGCCCTGGTGCTGATCGATTATGTGGCCTGGACGAACAGCACCGATCCCGCGCTGGTCGATGCCCGCATGGGCCTGTTCGAGGGGCGGCTCGATGCCCTCGACAACCGCTTCGGGGAAGTACAGCAGCAGCCGCCGGGAGTAGAGCAGGCGCATTACGAAAGTGATCGCCAGACGCTGGAGCGGCGTCTGGCGGTGATCGAGCAGGCCCTTGCCGAACGCCTGCCGGCCAGCGAGCTGGCGGCGTTGCAGGTGCGCCTGGAGGCGCTGGAAGCGCGGCCGCAGCCCCAACCGGCGCCGGCCGCCATGCCACGTACGCGCACCGTCGCCGTCAAACGACCGCCCCTGGTCGAGCCGGCCTTCAGGGTCATGGGCCTCGAATGGCGCGGCGGCGAGCGCTTCGTCTCATTGCTCCCCAGCGACAGCGGCGTGCTGTCCCGGGCCCGCCTGCTGCTGATCGGCGAGGAGGAGGGCGGCTGGCGGCTCGAAGCCATTGAGGCCGATCACGTCATCTTCCGCAAGGCGGGCGCGGTGCGGCGGCTGCCCATTCCCGGGCGCTAGGCGATGCGCCTGGTGCATTTGCTGGCCATGGCCCTCTGCTGGGGACTGGCCCTGCTTGCGCAGTCGGCTCCGGCCCAGCAGCAGACCGAGCGCACTTCGACCGCTACCCAAACCCAGATACTTGCCCTCGACGAGGCTCGGCAGGCCCGCGACTGGGGGCTGCAGGACGAGGAGTGGGCCCGCTACCGCGAGCTGATGCGCGGGCCGCTGGGCATTCATTCTCCGGGCCTCGATCCGCTGACCGCGCTGGGTATCGAGGCTCGTACCGACGAGGAGCGGCGCCATTACGCCGAACTGCAGGTGCAGGCCGAGGCCCGGCGCGTGGAGAAGCTGCTCGCCTACCAGCGCGCCTACGATGAGGCCTGGCAGCGCCTGGCCCCGGATCTGCAGCGGGTCAGCCCCGTTGCCGAGCCGGTCCCGGCGCGCCTGGCGGTGTTCGTCTCGGCGCAATGCCCGACCTGCGCGCAGAAGGTGCAGCGGCTGCAGACCGCCGGCAGTGCCTTCGATCTCTACCTGGTGGGCAGCGGCGGTGACGATGCGCGTCTGCGGGCCTGGGCACAGACCGCCGGTGTCGATCCGGCAAAGGTGCGCGCCGGACATATCACCCTCAATCACGACGCCGGCCGCTGGCTGCTGCTCGGTCAGCCGGGCGAGCTGCCCGCCGTACTGCGTCAGGTGGCCGGCCAATGGCGGCGCCAGCCCTGAGTCGCGCTCGTCGCTGGCTGCCGCTGCTGGGCGGCTGGCTGGTCGGCGTAGTGTCGGCCCAGGACATCCCCCCAGCCTATGAAATGGCGGCTCAGCGCGCCGGCGTACCGGCCAGCGTGCTGTACGCCCTGGCGCTGCAGGAGAGCGGCCGGCGCTTGCATGGCCGGCTGGTGCCCTGGCCCTGGACGCTCAACGTGGCCGGCATTCCGAGGCGCTTCGCCCGCCGCGACGCGGCCTGTGCCGCGCTGCGCCAGGCCCTGCGCGAGGTGCCGTCGACCCGCATCGACGCCGGCCTGGGACAGATCAACCTGGGCTACCAGCGGCACCGCTACCGCGAGCCCTGCGAGCTGCTCGACCCCTACCGCAACCTGGCAGTCGCCGCGGCGATTCTGCGCGAGCAGCACGTGCCGGGAGACACCTGGCTGATCACGGTCGGCCGCTACCATCGCCCGGCCGGCGGCGCACCCGCCGCGCGCTATCGCCAGGGAGTCGAGCGGCACCTGGCGCGCGTGCTCGGCGTGTCGGGGCAGGGCGCCCAACGAGGAGATGCCCCGCCATGAAGCGTACCCACCTGCGTACGGTTGCACCGGCATTGCCCGGTCTGCTGGCCCTGGCCACGCCGTCGATGCTCCC
>NZ_JBOY01000100.1:0-915 GCF_000647775.1 Pseudomonas sp. RL
CAGCCGGGCCAGCGGCGGCGGCGCGAATTCCAGCCGCGCCTCCAGTCGCCGCGCCAGGCGCTGCAGCGCGGGCGGCTCGACGTAACGGCGAAACTCGGGGCGGTAGGTCTGCGCCAGTCGGTGGGTGTGTCGCTGCTCCCAGCGAAAGCCGCGGCCGATGAACAACCGCTGCGCACTCACCGGAACATCGCGGCTGCGCATCCAGTAGCGCGGCAGACGACGGATGTTGCGCCGGTAGCG
The DNA here is from genome assembly GCF_000647775.1 of Pseudomonas sp. RL. Taxonomy (NCBI): domain Bacteria; kingdom Pseudomonadati; phylum Pseudomonadota; class Gammaproteobacteria; order Pseudomonadales; family Pseudomonadaceae; genus Pseudomonas; species Pseudomonas sp. RL. Next base: position 241 of record NZ_JBOY01000100.1, read on the forward strand.
CAGGATCACCCAGGCCTGGCGCAGGCGCACTGCGCCGAAGGTGAGAAAGCCCAGCGCGCTGCCCAGGCCGAGGAGCGGATCGAGGGCCAGTGCCCAGGGCGCGGTCACGCAAAGCAGCGCGGCGGCGGCGCAGACCGCCACGCTGTACAGCTCCACGGCCGGCCGCATCAGCACTTCGATGGCATGGGCGCTCGACATGCCCGCGTCTCACTGCTCGATCGCGGTGGCGGTGATCAGCACCGGGTAGTGCCGCACGCTCAGGCGCTGTGCCAGCTCGTCACCGGACACCGGCGCCAGGGTCAGCCCGGGAGCCAAGGCGCGCAGCGCCGCCAGCGCCTGCGGCGTTTCCACCTGCACCACCAGGCCGATGGCATCCAGGTCGCGCAACTGGTTCAGGCGCTGGCGCAGCCAGTCACGCGAGCGGACGTCGTCGCCGATCAGGAACACCGGCAGCAATCCGGGTGCCCGCAGCACCCGGGGCGCCACCAGGCCGGGCGTCAGGTGCGTCGAGCGCACCGGCAGCAGATCGGCCTCGGTGAAGGGGCGTTTCCGCTCAGGCTGTGCGCGCGGCAGCACCGCGGCGTCGCGAGGCGTCAGGCCCAGCGCCTGGTAATAGGGCTGCGCCGGCGCCCCGCCCAGATCCTCGACAACGATCAGCGGCGGCGGCGCGGCGGG
>NZ_JBOY01000101.1:0-17746 GCF_000647775.1 Pseudomonas sp. RL
CGCACGCCCGCCGAGCCGCTCGATGAAGCGATCTGATTGGCATGAAACGACAAGGGCGCCGTGAGGCGCCCTTGTCGTTTCGCGGGAGTCGCTTACTGCTGTGCCGGCTTATCGCGGGTCTTGAACAACGAGAGGAGCACGCCACCGGCCAGCAGGCCGAGGGTCACGCTCAGCGACAGCACGGCGGGTACCTTGCCGATGAAACCGTGGGCGAAGATCTTGCCGCCGATGAAGATCAGCACCAGCGCCAGGGCGTACTTGAGGTACACGAAGCGGTGCATCAGCGCCGCCAGGGCGAAATACAGCGAACGCAGGCCGAGGATGGCGAAGATGTTCGAGGTGTAGACGATGAACGGGTCCTGGGTGATGGCGAATACCGCCGGTACGCTATCCACCGCGAACACCAGGTCGGCCAGCTCGATCAGCACCAGGCAGAGGAACAGCGGCGTGGCGTAGAGCAGGGCACGCTCGGCGCCCGCCGGCTTCAGGCGCACGAAGAAGCGGCCTTCGTGCAGGGTGTCGGTCATGCGGATGTGGCGGCGCACGAAGCGGATCATGCGGTTGTTTTCCAGGTCCGGGTGCTCCTCCTCTTCCTTCTGGAAGAGCATCTTCACCCCGGACAGCAGCAGGAAGGCGCCGAACAGGTAGAGCACCCACTCGAACTCCTTCACCAGCGCGGTACCCAGGCCGATCATGATGGCGCGCAGCACCACCACGCCGATGATGCCCCAGAACAGCACCCGGTGCTGATAGCGACGCGGGATGCTGAAGGCACCGAAGATCATCGCCATCACGAACACGTTGTCCATGGACAGCGACTGTTCCACCAGAAAGCCGGTGTAGAACTCCATGGCGCTCTGCGCGCCGAGCTCGAACCACACCCACACGCCGAACAGCACGCCCACGCTGAAATAGCCGCTGTAGAGCAGCAAGCTCTCGCGCATTTCGATTTCGCGCTCTTCGCGGTGCAGGACGCCGAGGTCGAGGACCAAGAGCAGGATGACAATGGCCAGGAAGCCCAGCCAGAACCAGGCGGGGGTGCCCAGGAAGGGGGTGGTGAGAAAGTCGAACGGATGCATCGGTCAGGCCCTCCAGCATCGGATTGTCGGAAACAGCTGACTCCGACATCGCGGTGGGAAACCCACCGCCAGAGGGGCCCGGCGTCAGTGCGGCGCATAGCCTAAGCCTGTCCGCTGCCGTCTGCAACGGTGGGATTCAGCGAACCCACACCTCCACCCGCCGGTTGCGGATGCGCCCGGATTCGGCCTGGTTGTCGGCCACCGGCAGGTCGTCGCCGATGCCCAGGACCTGGGTATGAGTCACGCCGAGGCGCGACAGCGCGCGGCGCACCGTCTCGGCCCGCAGGCGCGACAGCAGGCGGGCGCGGCCAGGGTCGCTCTTGGCATCGCCGAACCCCACCAGGACCAGTTGTGCATCGTCACCGGTGTGGGCGTCCAGATAGTCGCGCACGCGCCGCAGGTCACGCACCGCCTTGTTGTCCAGCTGGGCGCTGCCTTCCTGGAAGCGGAAATTGACCGACAGGCGTCGGCCGGCTTGCGCCAGCTGGCGGTAGTCGACGGGCAGGTCGGCGTGCGCCTCGACCGGGATGGCGCGCACGGCCTGACCGATGAAGCCCACCTGCTCGACGATGCGCTGGCCCTCGGCACTCTGGGCGAAATCGATCAGCGCCTGCGCCCAGGGGTTGTTGTCGTCCGGTGCTCGGTACAGGAACAGGCGACGGGCCAGCGGGTAATCCTCCGTGGCGATGCTGTCCGGGCTGGGCAGCAGTGCCTGGGCGCCGCCGGCGGAAATGGCCAGGGCGCGGGTTCTGCCCACGGAGGCCAGGCCGACGAAGCCGATCCCCTGGGGATCGGCCAGCACGGCCTCGGCCAGCCGATCATTCGATTCGAAGCGCTGCGCGGCCGCGTCCAGTTGTCTGCCCTGGGGCACCAGCACCAGTTCCTTGAAGGTGTCGTAGGTGCCGGACTGGTCATCGCGGGCATACAGGCGCACCGGCGCATCCGCGCCGCCCAGCTGCCGCCAGGAACGCAGCTCCCCGGAGAACAGCGCTGCCAGTTGATCCACATCCAGGGTACGTAGCGGATTGGTAGGGTGCACGATGATGGCGAGGCCATCGATCGCGATGACCTGCTCGGCGGCTGCCGAGCGCAGGTCGCCGCGACGGGCGAGCGCATCCACCTCGCTGTCCTTCACCGGTCGAGACGACGCTGCCAGCTGGGCACTGCCTTCGCGTAACGCCCGAAAGCCGGTGCTGGAGCCATGGGCGGCGACCGCGATGCCGACCCAGCTTCCGTCGGGCTTGCGCGCCTGTATCGTCTGTTCGTTCTCCTGTCGCCCCGGCCGGCGGGTGATGACGCTGAAACCCTGCTGGCGGAACAGCCCCTCGATGAGGGCCGGCGCCAGGGCAGCGCCAACGGTATTGGAGCCCTGGATACTCAGCAGGGTGGCGGGCTGCGGACTGGCGACGCTCAGCGCGCAACCGGAAATCAGCGAAACGGCAAGCAAGGCACGCAACAGCGACATGCGGCGACTCCGGCAGGATGATGCCGCGCAAGGCTAGAGTCGCCAGATGACGGTTGCGTTACAGCGCAGTGACAAGCGGCGCGGGTGCGAACCGGTTCGTATCAGGCGATTTCCAGCCAGATCGGCGCATGGTCGGACGGTTTTTCCATGCCGCGCAGGTCGTAGTCGACGCCGGCGTCCCGGAAGCGACTTTCCAGGGCCTTCGAGGCCAGGACCAGGTCTATGCGCAGGCCGCGACGCGGATCGTCCTCGAAGCCGCGACTGCGATAGTCGAACCAACTGAAACGGTCATGCACCTCGGGGTGCAGCTGCCGGAAGCTGTCTACCAGGCCCCACGCCTTCAGGCGCTCCATCCACTCGCGCTCCTCGGGCAGGAAGCTGCACTTGCCGGTACGCAGCCAGCGTTTGGCATTCTCCGCGCCGATGCCGATATCGCAGTCCTGCGGCGAGATGTTGAAGTCGCCCATGACCACCAGCGGCTGGTCGGGGCGGTACTGTTCTTCGAGCAGTCGCTGCAGGTCGGCATAGAAGCGCGTCTTGGCGGGAAACTTCACAGGATGGTCGCGGTTCTCGCCCTGGGGGAAATAGCCGTTGAGCACATGGACGATCTGCCCGTCGGCCATCGCGAAGCTGCCGCCGATCAGGCGCCGCTGCGACTCCTCGCCGTCCCAGGGGAAGCCCTTGAAGACGGTCAGCGGTGCCTGACGCGACAGCAGGGCCACGCCGTAATGGCTCTTCTGCCCGTGGAAATGCACGTGGTAGCCCAGCGCCTGGACCGCCTCCAGCGGGAACTGCTCGTCGGACACCTTGGTCTCCTGCAAGCCGATCACATCGGGCTGATGCTTCTCGATCAGCGCCTCCAACTGGTGCGGTCGGGCGCGCAGGCCATTGATGTTGAACGAAACGAACTTCATGACGGCAGGCCCCGAGTGAAAAACGCGATGCTAGCCCAAGGGGCCTTCTGGCGGCCACCCGAGCCCGCTGCTAGGGTCGCAGCAGAACCGACCAAGGAGTGAGACCGCATGTCTGCCAGCCAAGCCGCCGAATCCGCCGAGGTCTGCCTGCTGGACAGCAGCTATGGCCCGGAAGCCGCCTCGTTGCTGTTCAGGGCGTACCGCAACGATCCGACCTTTCGCTGGCTGATGGACGCCAGCCGCCCTGGCTACGACCACCGGCTGCGCACCACGTTGCGCGAGCTGTTGCGCAATCACATCGCCGAGCACCGCCCGGCGCTGGGGCTGGTGCAGAACGACCGGCTGATCGGCATCGCCCTGGTCGCCCCGCCGGAGCGGCGGCTGGAAGTGACGGAAAGCTGGGGTTGGCGGCTGCGCATGCTGCTGGGCGCGGGGCGCCGGGCCACACGCCGCTATCTGGAATTCCATGAGGCGGTGATGGCCTGCGTGCCGACCGGCCCCCATCATCTGCTGCCACTGCTCGGGGTGCTGCCCGACTACCAGGGCCGCGGCTATGGCGAGCGGCTGCTGGCCGCGCTACATGACTGGTGCGCCCAGGACAGTCAGTCGCATGGCATCGTGCTGGATACCGGCAACCAGCAGTATCTGGACTTCTACCGGCGCAACGGCTACCGGGAAATCGGCGAGGTGGCCGTCGGCCCGGTGCGAGAACATGTATTCTTCCACCCCAATCCCCAACCCCTGGCTGGCGTCTCCGGATAGCGCGCGGCTGATACCTTTCGCGGAGAAATCGAGCCTGTGGTCTTATGGTCCCCGATGAGGCGGCATGGAGCAGGATGGAGCCTGCTGCTGTACCTGCTGGCAGGACCCGCGCTGGCCGACCAGCTGCGCGTGCGCATCACCCCGCAGAACCCGGACCTCAAGGCGAACGTCGAGGGTTACATCGGCGAGCTGGATGGCAAGGACCGTGACGAACTGATGCGTCTGAGCCGCATTGCCGGCGCGCAGGCGCGCCAGGCCGCCGAAGCGCTGGGGTACTACCGTGCGCAGATTCGCACCGAGGTGAGCACCTCCGCGACGCCGCGCCTGACGGTACGCATCGATGCCGGCGAGCCGGTGCGCCTGCGCAATGTCACGGTGCGCATCGAAGGTCCCGCCGCCAGTCAGGCGGGTTTCCAAAAGCCCGATCTGGAGCGCCTGCGCCCGGGGCAGGTGCTCAACCACGGTGATTACGAGGCGGTGAAGGGCCGCATCGAAAGCCAGTCGGCGCGCTTCGGTTACTTTGCCGGACGCTTTGTGCAGCAGCGCATCCTGGTGGACCCGGTCGCGGGCCATGCGGACATCGAACTGATCTACCAGAGCGGCGAGCGTCATCGTTTCGGCGACATCACCTTCACGGGCGAATACCCCTTCGAGGATCAGCTGCTGCGACGCATGCTGCCCTTCGAGCCGGGTACGCCCTACGACAGCGAACTGATCGCCGAGCTGCACCAGAATCTGCAGGGCAGCGGCTACTTCGAGAGCATCCGCGTGGACGCCGCGCCCAGCCTGGCGCAGGCCGGCGAGATCCCGGTGGAGGTGCGCCTGGATACCCGCAAGCCACGCACCTTCGGTGTGGGTCTGGGCTATTCCACGGACGTCGGCCCGCGGGGGCGCTTCGAGTGGACCCGCCATTGGCGCAATCCCCAAGGCCACAGCTATGGCATCGACACCGAGTGGTCCGCCCCGCGGCAGAACGTCGGGCTCTGGTATGACATGCCGGGCGACAAGCCGCTCACCGACAAGCTGCGCCTGGCGGGCGGCTACCAGTACGAGGAACTGGCCGATACCGATAGCCTGAGCAAGCTGATCACCGTCGGCCCGGAGTGGCACAGCCGGCGCCCCAACGGTTGGCAGCGCGTGCTGTCGCTCAAATGGCAGCATGAGGAATATCGGCTGGGTGATGATTCGGGCATCAGTACGCTGTTGATGCCCGGCATTGCCTACTCCTATCTCAAGAGCGACAACCGGCTCGACCCCAGCCGCGGCTACCGGGTGCAGTTCGAGCTGGCCGGTGCCCAGGAAGGCCTGGGTTCGGATGCCAGTGTGGTGAGTGGCGAAGTCGGCCTGCGTGGCTTGATCACCCTGGCCGAACGGCACCGCTTTCTCGGCCGGGTGCAGGTCGGCGGCACTGAAACCGACGACTACGCCTCGGTGCCGCCGTCGCTGCGCTTCTTCGCTGGCGGTGACCAGAGCGTGCGCGGCTACGACTACCAGAGCCTGTCGCCCACCAACTCCCGGGGCGACCGCGTCGGTGGCCGCTACATGCTGGCGGTCAGTGGCGAGTACCAGTTCGCCCTGACACCGACCTGGCGCCTGGCGACTTTCGCCGACCATGGCAACGCCTTCAATTCGCTGGAGATTCCCTCGCTGAAGAGCGGGGTGGGTTTCGGGGTGCGGTGGGTGTCGCCAGTCGGCCCGCTGCGTCTGGACCTGGCGCATCCGCTGGACGGCACGGGTGGCGTGCGCCTGCACTTCTCCATGGGGCCTGAGTTGTGAATCGCGTAGTCAAGGGGAGCCTGCTGGCTCTGCTGATCTGTCTGCTGTTGCTTGCCCTGGCGGTTGCCATGGTGCTGGGTACGACTGCCGGCAGTCGCTGGGTGCTGGGCCAGGCGCCAGGCCTGCAGGTTGAGGGCTTCGAGGGCCGTCTGGGCGGCAGCTGGCGGGCCAATCATGTGGAATGGCGGCAGGACGGCCAGCGCGTCACCCTGGTCGCACCTCGCCTGGACTGGTCGCTTCGCTGCCTGTTCCAGCTGCGCCTGTGCATCAAGCACCTCGGTGCCGAGGACGTGCAGCTGGTCTTCCCGCCGTCTGCCGAGGAAGCCCCACGCGAACCGCAGGCCGTTCAGCTACCGGAACTGAACCTGCCCTTGCGCATCGAGCTGCGCCAGGCGGCCATCGGCAACCTGTCGCTCAACGGCAACGAGCTGCTGCATGACCTGCAGCTGAGCGCCAACTGGAACGAACAGGGCCTGCGCATCGAAACGCTGCGGGTGGCGCAGGGGGACGCATTGCGGCTGGTCGCTACGGGGCATGTCAAGCCGAGCGGCCAGTGGCCCGTACAGCTCAACGGCAACCTGATCCTGCCCGCGCCTGATGATCGTCCCTGGGCCCTGGCCCTGCAGGCAGAAGGCGAACTGCAGGGCAGGTTGCGCCTGGTCGTCGACAGCGGCGGCTACCTGCAGGGGCGCCTGGAGGGCAACGTCCAGCCGCTGCAACCCGATCTGCCCGCCAGTCTGCTGCTGACTGCCAGCGGCTTCAAGGCCAGTAGCGCGCTACCCGACACCCTGATGCTCAATCAGGTTCGCCTGCAGGCCGAAGGCGCGCTGGACGCCGGCTACCGCATCACGGGCGGCGCGCAGCTGCCCGCTGATGAGGGGCCGGTCGCCCTGGCGCTCAACGCTCTGGTGAGCGCCACGGGTGCGCAGATCAATCAAGTGCGCCTGCAGGCCGGCGGCGAGCAGTCCGTGCAACTGGAGGGCTCGCTCGACTGGAGCGAGGCGCTGAGCGCCGAAGCCCACCTGCAATGGCGGGATTTTCCCTGGCTGCGCCTGTATCCCATGGAGCCGCCGCCGGTGACGCTGCGGCGCCTGGACGCCGATCTCAGTTATCTGGATGGCAATTACCTGGGTAACTTCAGCGGCGATCTCGACGGCCCGGCAGGGCCGTTCAGCCTGTCCAGCCCGGTGAGCGGCAACCTTGGTGAAGTGCACCTGCCATCCCTGCGCCTGGACGCCGGGCAGGGCAGCGCCGCGGGCCAGCTGAGCCTCGGATTTGCCGACGCCATCCGCTGGAATACGCGCCTGGTGCTTTCCGCGCTGAACCCTGCCTACTGGGTGGCCGAGCTGCCGGGGAATCTCGACGGCAGCCTGGTCAGCCAGGGGCAACTGCAGGACGGCCACCTCGAGGCCGAAGCTGATCTACAGCTCGACGGCGAGCTGCGCCGCCTGCCGACCACCCTGGCACTGCAGGGCCGGGTGGAGGGTGAGCGCTGGGTGCTGCCGCGCCTGGAGGTGCAACTGGGCGACAACCGTGTTCAGGGCCGTGGCCTGCTGAGCAGCGAGCTGGCGGCCGAGCTGCAGCTGGCCCTGCCGCGTCTCGACCAGTTGTGGCCGGAGCTCAGGGGCGCCGTACAGGGCCGCCTTGACCTGAGCGGCACGCGGCAACAGCCACGGGGAGTGCTCAGCCTCGCCGGACGCCGCTTGGGTTACGGTGAAACGTTCGTCGACAGCCTGAATGTCCGCGGCAATCTGATCGAGCGCAACCAGACCCGCCTCGACCTCGTCGCTGAAGGCTTGCGCAGCGGTGACACCGACTGGGGGCGCCTGACGCTGACTGGAAACGGCGATCTGGATACCCAGGCAGTGGCGCTGCAACTGACCGGCGATGTGCTGGAGGCCAAACTGGGTCTGTCCGGGCGCCTGGCCCAGAGCGACGCGGGCTGGCACTGGCAGGGGCGGCTCGAGGAGGCGCAGCTGTCGGCACAGGAGCAACGCTGGCGGTTGCAGGCGCCTGCAACCCTGGAGCGTTTTGCGGACGGTCGCCTGGTGCTCGGGGCGCAATGCTGGCGTTCGGGCGCTGCCAGCCTGTGCGGGGAGGGCGAGCAGCGGCTGATGCCGGAGCCGAGCCTGCGCTACCAGTTGCGCGACTTCGACCTGGCCAGCCTGGCGCGCTGGCTGCCCGATGATTTCCAGTGGCAGGGCGAGCTGAACGGCTACCTGGAACTGGAGCTGCCGGAAGGCGGGCCGCGTGGCCAGGTCCGGCTGGATGCCGGGCAAGGGGTTCTGCGGCTTCGCGAAGAGGAGGAATGGGTCGATTTCCCCTATGAGGCACTGCGCCTGGACAGCATGCTGAGACCGGAGCAGGTGGATCTGCAGGCCCGCTTCAATGGGGGACAACTGGGCGAGTTGCAGCTTGAGGCCCGCATTGATCCGCGCGGGGAGGAAAAGCCTCTGGCGGGCACCTTCACCCTGCGAGGCCTGAACCTGGCGGTCGCCGGTCCCTTCGTGCCTCAGGTGGGGCAATTGGAGGGCCAGATCAACGGTAACGGGCGCCTGAGCGGGACGTTGCAAGCGCCGCAAGTGACCGGACAGCTGCGGCTCACCGAAGGTCTGGTGGCCGGGGGGGAGCTGCCGACCAGCCTGGAGAACCTCCAGGTGCTGGCAACCATCAGCGGCCAGCGCATGGATCTGGACGGTAACTGGCGCAGCGGTGCTCGCGGCTCAGGGCGGATCGCCGGCTGGCTGACCTGGCAGGACCGCCCCGCGGCGGACATCCGCCTATCCGGCACCCGTCTGTCGGTGGTGATGCCGCCGTACGCCGAACTGGAAGTGGAGCCGGACCTGCGCATCGCCCTCACCGCCCAGGGCCTGTCGCTCAGCGGGCGCCTTGCGGTGCCGCGTGGCGACATCACCATCCGCGAGCTGCCGCCCTCCACTGTGAAGGTCTCGCCGGATGTGGTGCTGGTCGGCGAGGAGCCCGCCGAGAAGGGCGAGGGCCTGCCGATGCGCATGGACATCACCGTGGTAGTCGGTCAGGAGGAGCTGAACTTCTCAGGCTTCGGCCTCACCGCCCAGGTGGCCGGCGATGTGCATATCGGCGACCAGTTGGATACCCGGGGCGAACTGGCCCTGACGCGGGGCCGTTACCGGGCCTATGGGCAACGCCTGACCATCCGACGGGCTCGCTTGCTGTTCGTCGGGCCCATCGACCAGCCGTTCCTGGATGTGGAGGCTATCCGCCGGGTCGATGACGTGGTGGCCGGCCTGCGTATCACCGGCAGCGCCGCGGCGCCCCGCGTCGAGGTCTTTTCCGAGCCGGCCATGGCGCAGGAGCAGGCGCTGTCCTATCTGGTACTGGGGCGCCCGCTGGGCAGCGGCGATGACGGTGCGGGTGACGGCGCCTTGCTGGCCCAGGCCGCCATCGGACTGGGCCTTGCCGGCAGCGCCGGTATCACCGGCAACATCGCGCGCCAGTTGGGCATCAAGGATTTTCTGCTGGAAACCGAGGGCAGTGGCGCCCAGACAAGCGTGGTGGCCAGCGGGCGTCTGTCCGACCGCCTGACCCTCAGCTACGGTGTCGGCGTGTTCGATTCCGTGAACACCCTGTCCCTGCGCTATCGTCTCAGCCGCCGGGTTTTCCTGGAGGCGGCCAGTGGACTGGCCAGCTCCCTCGACATCTTCTATCGGCGGGATTTTTGATGGATTGATGGCTAAACGACACGAAAATTCTTGCCGATTGCCGACATTCGCACGATTCTTCCCCGGTCGAAAAAGAAGGATAACGCTATGGAAGCGATACAGAACCTGGTCAATCAATTGAACGGCCTTGTCTGGGGGCCGCCGATGCTGGTGCTGATTCTGGGCACAGGCTTCTTCCTGATGCTGTACCTGCGCTTCATGCCGCTGCGGCAGATCGGCCCCGGTTTCCGACTGATGTGGCAGGGGCGGGCGAAGGGCGAGGAGGGCACTGGCGAGATCAGCCCGTTCCAGGCGCTGATGACCACCCTGGCGGCGACCGTGGGTACCGGCAACATCGCCGGGGTGGCCACCGCGATCTTCCTGGGCGGCCCCGGTGCGTTGTTCTGGATGTGGATGACCGCGCTGGTGGGTATGGCCACCAAGTACTGCGAAGTGGTACTGGCTGTGCATTACCGCGAGAAGGACGCACGGGGCGAACACGTTGGCGGCCCCATGTATGCGATCCGCAATGGCCTGGGCCGCAAGTGGGCCTGGCTGGGCGGGGCCTTCGCGCTGTTCGGCGGACTGGCCGGTTTCGGTATCGGCAACATGGTGCAGGTCAACAGCATGGCGCACGCGCTGGAAACCACGTTCAGCGTGCCGCTGTGGGTGACCGGCCTGGCTGCCATGCTGCTGACCGGCCTGGTGATCCTCGGCGGCATCCGTCGCATCGGTATGGTGGCGGCAGCCCTGGTACCGTTCATGTGCGTGGCCTATGTGCTGGCCGCGCTGGTGGTGCTGATCGTCAACCTGGACGCCATCCCGGCCGCCTTCGCCCTGATCATCGAGCATGCCTTCAGCCCCATCGCCGCTACCGGCGGCTTTGCCGGCGCAGCCGTCATGGCAGCTATCCGCTATGGCGTGGCGCGCGGGATCTTCTCCAACGAGGCCGGCCTCGGTACCGCGGGCATCGCCCAGGCGGCAGGCACCACCGACAACGCGGTGCGCTCCGGCCTGATCGGCATGCTGGGCACGTTCATCGACACCATCATCGTCTGCTCGATGACCGGCCTGGCCATCATCTGCTCCGGCGTATGGACCAGCGGGGTGAGCGGGGCGGCGCTGTCCGCTGCGGCCTTCGAGTCGGCGATGCCGGGTTTCGGCGGCGCGCTGCTGACCCTGGCGCTGGTCACCTTCGCCTACACCACCATCCTGGGCTGGAGCTTCTACGGCGAGAAATGCTGGGAGTTCATGATGGGAACGCGCGCCATCTGGCCGTTCCGGGTGGTCTGGGTGCTGGCGGTGCCGATCGGCGCGCTGACCCAGTTGGACTTCACCTGGCTAGTAGCCGATACCCTTAATGGGCTGATGGCCATTCCCAACCTGGTCGCGCTGCTGCTACTGAGCCCGGTAGTGGTGCGCCTGACCCGGGAGTATTTCGCCAAGCAGGCAGCCGTCCGGGTGTGATCCGGGCGCTGCCATGCTTAAATTGCCAGCCTGGCAATCCCCCAATCCCACCAGAAGGATCAAGCAAATGGCTCAAGTGACCATGCGTGGCAACCCCATCGAGATTTCCGGCAACCTGCCGCAGCCCGGTCAGCAGGCGCCGGCGTTCAGCCTGGTCGGTACTGACCTGGCCGACGTCACCCTGGCCAGCTTCGCCGGCAAGCGCAAGGTGCTGAACATCTTCCCGAGCATCGACACGCCGACCTGTGCCACCTCGGTGCGCAAGTTCAACACCGAGGCTTCCAGCCTGCAGAACACCGTGGTGCTGTGCATTTCCGCCGACCTGCCGTTCGCCCAGAAGCGTTTTTGCGGTGCCGAAGGCATCCAGAACGTGGTCAGCCTGTCCACGATGCGCGGTCGTGAGTTCCTGCAGGACTATGGCGTCGCCATCGCCAATGGTCCGATGGTCGGCCTGACTGCCCGTGCCGTGGTGGTGCTGGACGAGCAGGACAAGGTCCTGCACAGCGAGCTGGTTCCGGAAATCGGCCAGGAGCCCGACTACCAGGCCGCGCTGGCGGTACTGCGCTGAGTCACCCGCGCCCCGCTTGGTCGGGGCGCTTTTTTCCCTCGATTCACCCCTCCTTACAATTCCCCGCGCCCGCCGCAGGTAAAACTGCGGTAAAGAGCCTTTGCAGGCGCTTGCTCAATCCTTATCGTGCGGCCATTCGATTTGTCCCAGGCGCAATCCGTCATGTCCGAGTCTCCTTCCACCCTGTCGCGCAACCTCCGCCGTGGCGGGCTGCTGGTGTTGCTGGTTCTGCTCGTGCTGCTGGCCTGGTGGTTGTGGCCCGCCGGCAAGGCCACGACCGGTGCGGGTGGACTGGGTGGCCCCGGCGCCGGCCCGGCACGCTTCGGTTTCGGCGGCCCGGTGCCGGTACGCGTCGCGCCGGTGACCCGGGGTGACTTCCCCATCGAGCTGCGCGCGCTGGGCACGGTCACCGCGTACAACACCGCGAACGTACGGACGCGGGTGGGCGGTGAGCTGGTCAAGGTGTTGTTCGAAGAAGGCCAACGCGTCAAGGCCGGCGATCTGCTGGCGGTGATCGATCCGCGTCCCTACGAGACGGCGCTGCGCCTGGCCGAAGGTCAGCTGCAGCAGACCCGCGCCCAGCTGAAGAATGCCGAGATCGACCTGGCCCGTTATGAGGGCCTGTACCAGGAAGACTCTATCGCCCGCCAGACCCTGGACACCCAGCAGGCGCTGGTCGCCCAGTACCAGGGACAGCTCAAGGTTCAGCAGGCCAGCGTCGAGGAAGCCCGCCTGAACCTGGACTTCACCCAGATCCGCGCGCCGATTTCCGGACGCCTCGGCCTGCGCCAGGTGGATCTGGGCAACCTACTGACCAGCAATGACAGCACCGTGCTGGTCAGCATCACCCAGACCGAGCCCATCGCGGTCAGCTTCACCCTGCCGGAGGGCGAGCTGCCCCCGGTGCTGGAGCAACTGCGTGCCGGGCGAACGCTGAACGTCGAAGCCTGGGACCGCGCCGAGCGCGAGGTGTTGGCGCAAGGGCAACTGGCAAGCCTCGACAACCAGATCGACACGGCCACCGGCACCCTGCGTCTCAAGGCCCGCTTCGCCAATGCCGACCAGCGCCTGTTTCCCAACCAGTTCGTCAATGTGCGCCTGCGGGTCAGCACCCGCCAACAGGCTCTGCTGATTCCCGCCGCAGCGCTGCAATACGGTTCGCGCGGCACCTTCGTCTATGTAGTGGGCGAGGGCGACACCGTCGAGCTGCGCCAGGTCACCGCAGGGCCCAGCAGTGGTGAGCTGACGCTCATCGAGGCCGGGGTGCAGCCCGGCGAGCGCCTGGTGCTGGAAGGCACCGACCGCCTGCGCGACGGTTCGCCCGTGCAGGTGATCGAGAGCTTGCCGGCGGCCACCGCCAAGCGCGACGCATGAACATCTCGCGGCCCTTCATCCTGCGTCCGGTAGCCACCACCTTGCTGATGGTGGCCATCTTCCTCAGTGGACTGATCGCCTACCGGCTGCTGCCGGTTTCCGCGCTGCCGGAGGTGGACTACCCGACCATCCGCGTCATGACGCTGTATCCGGGCGCCAGTCCCGAGGTGATGACCCGCGCGGTGACTGCGCCGCTGGAGCGCCAGTTCGGCCAGATGCCCGGCCTGGAGCAGATGTCCTCGACCAGCTCAGGCGGCGCCTCTGTAATTACCCTGCGCTTCAGCCTGGACGTCGAACTGGATGTCGCTGAACAGGAAGTGCAGGCCGCCATCAACGCGGCCAGCAACCTGCTGCCCAACGACCTGCCGTCCCCGCCGGTGTACAACAAGGTCAACCCGGCGGACACCCCGGTGATGACCCTGGCCATCACCTCGCCCAGTATGCCGCTATACCGGGTGCATGACTTGGTGGACACCCGCATGGCGCAAAAACTGGCGCAGATCAGCGGTGTCGGCCTCGTCAGCCTGGCCGGCGGCCAGCGGCCGGCGGTGCGTATCCGGGTCAATCCCGAGGCGCTGGCCGCCTACGGGCTGAACCTCGCCGATGTGCGCGCGCTGATCGGTGCCTCCAACGTCAACCAGCCCAAGGGCAACTTCGACGGCCCGACCCGCGTGTCGCAGCTGGATGCCAACGACCAGCTGCGCTCCGCCGAGGAATACGCCGAGCTGATCCTCAGCTACCAGAACGGCGCCGCCCTGCGCCTGAAGGACGTGGCCAGCATCGTCAACGGCGCCGAGAACGAACGCCTGGCCGCCTGGGCCAACCGCAATGGCGCGGTGCTGCTTAACATCCAGCGCCAACCGGGTGCCAACGTCATCGAGGTGGTCGACCGCATCCAGCAGTTGCTGCCGCAGATCAGCGCCAGCCTGCCGGCCAACCTGGACGTGACGGTGCTCACCGACCGCACCCAGACCATTCGCGCCGCCGTCAGCCACGTGCAGTTCGAGCTGCTGTTGGCGGTGTGCCTGGTGGTGCTGGTCACCTTCCTGTTCCTGCGTCGGCTGGCGGCCACGGTGATACCCTCCATCGCCGTGCCCTTGTCGCTGATCGGCACCTTCGCGGTCATGTACCTGGCGGGCTTCTCCATCAACAACCTGACCCTGATGGCGCTCACCGTGGCGGCGGGCTTCGTGGTGGACGACGCCATCGTCATGCTGGAGAACATCGCCCGCCATCTGGAGGAGGGCGAAACACCGCTGCAGGCCGCGCTCAAGGGTGCGAAACAGATCGGCTTCACGCTGATCTCGCTGACCTTCTCGCTGATCGCCGTGCTGATTCCCCTGCTGTTCATGGAAGACGTGGTGGGACGTCTGTTCCGCGAGTTCGCCATCACCCTGGCGGTGGCCATCCTGATTTCGCTGGTGGTATCGCTGACCCTCACGCCCATGATGTGCGCGCGTTTCCTGCGCCAGGAGCGCGAGGACGACCAGGGGCGCTTCTACCGCGCCGCCGGCGACGTCATCGACCGCATGATCGCCGCCTACGACCGAGGCTTGCACTGGGTGCTGCGTCATCAGCCGCTGACCCTGCTGGTGGCCGTCGCCACCCTGGGCCTGACCGTGCTGCTGTATCTGGTGGTGCCCAAGGGCTTCTTCCCGGTGCAGGACACCGGCCTGATCCAGGGCATTTCCGAGGCGCCGCAGAGCATTTCCTTCCAGGCCATGAGCGAGCGCCAGCAGCGCCTGACCGAGGTGATCCTGCGGGACCCGGCAGTGGCCGGCCTGTCCTCGTACATCGGCGTGGATGGCGACAATCCGACCCTGAACAGCGGCCGGTTATTGATCAACCTGATCCCGCACACCGAACGCGACGTGACCGCCAGCCAGGTGATCGAGCGGCTGCGTCCGCAGCTGGCGGCGATTCCCGGCATCGAGCTGTACCTGCAGCCGGTGCAGGACCTGACCATCGAGGACCGGGTCAGCCGCACCCAGTTCCAGTTCAGCCTGGAATCGCCGGATGACGCGCTGCTGGAGGAGTGGACACCGCGCCTGGTCGAGGCCCTGCGCGCGCGCCCGGAGCTGAGCGATGTGGCCAGCGACCTGCAGAACCGTGGGCTGCAGCTGTTCCTGGACATCGACCGGGATGTCGCCGCACGCCTGGGCGTCAGCGTCGCAGACATCACCGATGCGCTCTACGACGCCTTCGGCCAGCGGCAGATCTCCACCATCTACACCCAGGCTAGCCAGTACCGCGTGGTGCTGGAAACCGCCGGCGCCGACCGCCTGGGGCCCCAGGCGCTGCGCCAGGTGCACCTGGCCACCCGCGACGGCGGCCAGGTGCCGCTGTCGGCGCTGGTGCGCCTCGAAGAGCGGGCCACGCCGCTGCTCATCAACCACATCGGCCAGTTTCCGGCGGTGACCCTGTCCTTCAACCTGGCGCCGGGCGTGTCCCTGGGCGAAGCGGTGGCGGTGATCGAGCAGGTCGAACAGGACATCGGTCTGCCGGCCGGCATCGTTCGCCAGTTCCAGGGCGCCGCGCAGGCCTTCCGCGCCTCGCTGTCCAGCACGCTGCTGCTGATCCTGGCGGCCATCGTGACCATGTACATCGTGCTCGGCGTGCTCTACGAGAGCTACATCCACCCGATCACCATCCTCTCCACGCTGCCGTCGGCGGCGGTCGGCGCGCTGCTGGCGTTGCTGCTCACCGGCAACGACCTGGGGCTGATCGCCATCATCGGCATCATCCTGCTGATCGGCATCGTCAAGAAGAACGCCATCATGATGATCGACTTCGCGCTGGAGGCGGAGCGCCATCAGGGCATGGCCCCGCAGGCCGCCATCCACCAGGCGGCGCTGCTGCGCTTCCGGCCGATCCTGATGACCACCCTGGCCGCGCTGTTCGGCGCCATTCCGCTGATGTTCGCCACCGGCTCGGGCGCGGAGCTGCGCCAGCCGCTGGGCCTGGTGCTGGTCGGCGGCCTGCTGCTCAGCCAGTTGCTGACCCTGTTCACCACGCCGGTGATCTACCTGTACTTCGACCGCCTGAGCCGGCGCTTCACCGGGCGCAGCGCGGCGGGAGTCGCCGCGGAAGGCGCCCGGTCATGAACCTCTCGGCGCCGTTCATCGTCCGGCCGGTGGCCACGCTGCTGATCAGCCTGGCCATCCTGCTGGTCGGCGCGCTGAGCTTCGGCCTGCTGCCGGTGTCGCCGCTGCCGAACATGGATTTCCCGGCCATTACCGTGCAGGCCAGCCTGCCGGGCGCCAGTCCGCAGATCATGGCCTCGACCGTGGCCACGCCGCTGGAGCGGGCGCTGGGCGGCATCGCCGGCATCAACGAGATGACCAGCCGCAGCAGTCAGGGCAACACCCGCATCATCCTGGTGTTCGACCTGGACCGTGACATCAACGCCGCCGCCCGCGAGGTGCAGGCGGCCATCAACGAGGCGCGGCCGCAGCTGCCCAGCGGCATGCGCAGCATGCCCACCTACAACAAGATCAACCCCGCCCAGGCGCCGATCATGGTGCTGTCGCTCACCTCACCGGTGCTGGGGCAGGGCGAGCTGTACGACATCGCCAGCTCCATCGTCGGCCAGAAGCTCTCCCAGGTGCCTGGGGTGGGCGAAGTGCAGGTCGGCGGCAGCTCGCTGCCGGCGGTGCGCATCGAGCTGCAGCCCCGGTTGCTGGACCAGTACGGCGTGGCCCTGGACGAGGTGCGCCGGGCCATCGCCGACGCCAATCAGCAGCGCCCCAAGGGCGCCGTCGCGGACGACCGGCGCCACTGGCAGATCCAGGCCAACGACCAGCTGCGCACGGCCGCCGAGTACATCCCCCTGATCATTCGCTACCAGGACGGCGCGGCGATCCGTCTGGGCGATGTGGCCAGCGTGCGCGACGCGGTGGAGGACCGCTACAACAGTGGCTTCTACAACGACCGGGAAGCCGTGCTGGTGGTGATCAACCGCCAGGCCGGTGCCAACATCCTGGAGACGATCGAGGCCATCAACGCCCAGCTGCCGGCACTGCGTGCGGTGATTCCGGCCAGCCTCGAGCTGGACGTGGCGATGGAACGTTCGTCGGTGATCCGCGCCACCCTGCGCGAGGCCGAACGCACCCTGCTGATCGCCGTGGGACTGGTCATCCTGGTGGTGTTCGCCTTCCTCGGCCACTGGCGGGCGGCGCTGATTCCGGCACTGGCGGTGCCGGTGTCGCTGATCGGCACCTTCGCGGCCATGTACCTGTGGGGCTTTTCGCTGAACAACCTGTCGCTGATGGCGCTGATCGTCGCCACCGGTCTGGTGGTCGACGACGCCATCGTGGTGCTGGAGAACATCGCCCGGCATATCGAGAACGGCGAAAGGCCACTGCCCGCCGCGCTCAAGGGGGCCAAGGAGGTGGGCTTTACCCTGCTGTCGATGAACCTGTCGCTGGTCGCGGTGTTCATCTCCATCCTGTTCATGGGCGGCATCGTCGAGCGGCTGTTCCGCGAGTTCTCGCTGACCCTGGCAGCGGCCATCCTGATTTCCCTGCTGGTCTCGGTGACCCTCACGCCGATGCTCTGCGCACGCTGGCTCAAGGCCGAGTCATCCCAAGAGCCGGGGCGCCTGCAACGTGCCGGCAAGCACCTGCAGGGCAGGGTGCTTGCCGGCTATGCGCGCAGCCTGG
>NZ_JBOY01000102.1:0-21421 GCF_000647775.1 Pseudomonas sp. RL
GCGCGGCGCGCACCGCCGGCAGCGCGGCGACCTTGGAGGCGCCGGCGCCAGCCTGCTCGGTGCGGATGGCACGGGTGACATCCTCGCCGTCGAGCAGCGTGATCTGTTCCTGGCCGGGCTGGCCGGGGATGAACTGCACGTCCAGACGCGCGGCCAGCTCCACCAGCCGCGCCTCGTCGGCCAGGTCGATGCCGTGCTTGCCGGCCCCATGGGCCAGCAGACGATAGATGGCGCCCGAATCCAGCAGATTCCAGCCCAGGCGGTTGGCCAGCAGGCCGGCCAGGGTGCCCTTGCCCGAGCCGCTCGGCCCATCGAGCGCGATGACGGGAGCGGTCATGTCAGGACTCCTTGGCTACGCGGATGCCCACCTGCTCGGCCAGGGCCAGGAAGTTGGGAAACGAGGTGGCGACGTTGGCGCAATCGTGGATGCGGATCGGCGCCGTGGCGCGCAACGAAGCGACGCTGAACGACATGGCGATGCGGTGATCGCCGTGCGCCCAGACTTCACCGCCGCCGATCGGGCCGCCGTGGATGACGATGCCGTCCGGGGTCGGCTCGGCCTTCACGCCCAGCGCCTGCAGGCCATCGGCCATGACCTGGATGCGGTCGGATTCCTTGACGCGCAGTTCCTCGGCGCCGCGCAGCACGGTGCGCCCTTCAGCGCAGGCGGCGGCGATGAACAGCACCGGGAACTCGTCGATGGCCAGCGGCACCAGATCCTCGGGGATGTCGATGCCCTTGAGCTTCGCCGAGCGCACGCGCAGATCGGCCACCGGCTCGCCGCCGACTTCACGCTGATTCTCCAGGGTGATGTCGCCGCCCATCAGGCGGAGGATGTCGATCACCCCGGTACGGGTCGGGTTGATGCCCACGTGCTCCAGCACCAGCTCGGCGCCCTCGGCGATGCTGGCCGCGACCAGGAAGAACGCGGCCGAGGAAATGTCCGCCGGCACCTCGATCTGGGTGGCCGTCAGTTTGTGGCCGCTTTCGACCTTGGCGGTGGCGCCGTCGACCTCGACCGGGTAACCGAAACCACGCAGCATGCGCTCGGTGTGGTCGCGGGTCGGTGCCGGCTCGGTCACCGCGGTTTCCCCGGCGGCGTACAGGCCGGCCAGCAGCAGGCAGGATTTCACCTGGGCGCTGGCCATCGGCATCTCGTAGTGCATGCCGGTCAGTTTCTGGCCGCCGCGAATGGTCAGCGGCGGACGACCTTCCGGACCGGTCTCGATCACCGCGCCCATCTCGCGCAGCGGCTTGGCCACGCGGTTCATCGGCCGCTTGGACAGCGACGGGTCGCCGGTCAGGGTGGTGTCGAACGGCTGCGCGGCCAGCAGGCCGGAGAGCAGGCGCATCGAGGTGCCCGAGTTGCCCATGTACAGCGGACCGGCCGGCGCCTTCAGGCCGTGCAGACCGACGCCGTGCACGGTGACGCGGCCCTTGTGCGGGCCTTCGATGACCACGCCCATGTCGCGGAACGCCTGGATGGTGGCCAGCGCGTCCTCGCCTTCGAGGAAGCCCTGCACTTCGGTCACGCCATTGGCCAGCGAGCCGAGCATGATCGAGCGGTGGGAGATGGACTTGTCGCCCGGCACGCGGATTCGGCCGTTGACGCTGCCGCCCGGCTGGGCGAGGAAGATCAGATCATTGTTGGAATGCATGGCGTCCACATAGGCCCGGCGGGCCAGGATTTTGCTGAAATGCTCGCGGGCCACCCGGGCGCGGGTGAACACGCCCAGCAGGTGATGCCCATCCCCTTCGACCACCGCGGCGCGCAGGGCGTCGAGGTCGTCGCGAAAATCGTCCAGCGCCTGCAGCACGGCGTCCCGGTTGGCCAGGAAGATGTCGTGCCACATCAATGGATCGCTGCCGGCGATGCGCGTGAAATCGCGAAAGCCGCCGGCGGCGTAGCGGAATATCTCCAGGTTCTCGTTGCGCTTGGCCAGCGAGTCCACCAGCGTGTAGGCCAGCAGGTGCGGCAGATGGCTGGTGGCGGCCAGCACCTGGTCGTGGTGCTCCACGTCCATGTGCTCGACATCGGCATCCAGCGCGCGCCACAGGTGGTCGACCAGCGCCAGCGCGTCGGGATCGGTCTCCGCCACCGGCGTGAGAATGACCTTGTGGCGGCGGAACAGCTTCGGATTGGCCGCCGTCACGCCGCTCTGTTCGGAGCCGGCAATCGGATGGCCGGGCACAAAGCGCGCCGGCATGTGACCGAACACCTGGCGCGCGGCGCGCACCAGGTTGCCCTTGGCGCTGCCCACGTCGGTGATCACCGCCTGGCCAAGGTCGAGCCTGGCCAGCTGCGCCAGCACCTTTTCCATGACCAGGATCGGCACCGCCAGCTGGATCACGTCGGCGCCCTGACAGGCGACGGCCAACTCGGCCTCGCAGCGATCCACCACGCCCAGTTCCACCGCCAGACGGCGGGACTCGGGGTCCAGGTCGACGCCCACCACCTCGCGGAACAGGCCGGTGGCGCGGATGCCCTTGGCGAAGGAACCGCCGATCAGGCCCAGGCCGACCACCACCAGGCGGCCGAGCCGCGCCTCGTTGGGGTGCTTGAGATCAGCCACGCAGCACGTGCTCCAGCGCGTCGAGGAAACGGGCGTTCTCCGCCTCGGTGCCCACCGACACGCGCAGGAAGGTCGGCATCGCGTAGCCGGCCACCGGCCGCACGATCACGCCCTGGCGCAGCAGCGCGGCGTTGATCGGCGCGGCGTCGCGGCCGAAGTCCACGGCCAGGAAGTTGCCGCGCGAGGGAATCCAGCTCAGCCCCAGTGCCTGCAGGCCGGCTTCCAGCTGGCGCATGCCGGCGCGGTTGACCTGGCGACTGCGCAGCACGTAGTCCTCGTCGTCCAGCGCGGCGCTGGCGGCGACCAGCGCCAGGCTGTTGACGTTGAACGGCAGGCGCACGCGGTTCAGCACGCCGGCGATCGCTGGCGAGGACGCGCCGTAACCGATGCGCAGGCCGGCCAGACCGTAGGCCTTGCACAGGGTGCGCGAGACCAGCAGGTTCGGGTAGCGGGACAGGTACGAGAGACCGTTGGGCAGCTCGCCCGGCTCGGAGAACTCGATATAGGCCTCGTCCAGCACCACCACGACATGCTCCGGCACTCGGGACAGGAAGCGTTCCAGCGCTTCGGCACCGAACCAGGTGCCGGTCGGGTTGTTCGGATTGGCGACGTAGGCGACCCGGGTGTTCTCGTCCATGGCGGCAATCAGGCCATCCAGGTCGTGACCGTAATTGATGGCCGGCACCACGCGGCTTTCCGCGCCGGTCGCCTGGGTGGAAATCGGGTAGGCGGCGAAGGCATGGGCGCTGAACACCGCGTTGAGGCCCGGCGCCAGGAAGGCGCGCGCCACCAGGTCGATGATGTCGTTGGAGCCGTTGCCCAGGGTGATGCCCGCCGGGTCGATGGCGAACCTGGCGGCCAGCTTCTGCTTGAGCGCATAGCCGCTGCCGTCCGGGTAGCGGGTCAGCTCGGGCAGCGCGTCCTGAATGGCGGCCAGCGCCTTCGGGCTCGGGCCCAGCGGGTTCTCGTTGCTGGCCAGCTTGACGATCTGCGCCGGATCCATGCCCAGCTCGCGGGCCAGTTCCTCGATCGGCTTGCCGGTGACGTAGGGGGACAGCTTCTGTACGCCCGGCACGGCCAGGGCAAGGAAATCAGCACTCATGCGTATAGCCTCGACGGCCAGCGGGCCCCGCGCCGGAGCCCGCCGAAAGATTAAAGAACAGCCTTGGGATAGGAACCGAGCACCTTCAGCGCCACCGACTCGTCGGCCAGCGTCTCCAGCACACCCTTGACCAGCGGGTCCTTGTGGTGGCCAACGAAGTCGATGAAGAACACGTAGGTCCACTTGCCACTGCGCGACGGGCGGGTCTCGATGCGGGTGAGGTCGATGCCGTTGGTGTGGAACGGCAGCAGCAGCTCATGCAGCGTGCCCGGCTTGTTGCGCATGGAGACGATGATCGAGGTCTTGTCGTCGCCGGTCGGCGGCACTTCCTGGTTGCCGATGATCAGGAAGCGCGTGGAGTTGTCCGGACGGTCCTCGATCTTCTCGTGCAGCTTGGTCAGGCCGTACAGGGTGGCCGCCATGTCGCCGGCGATGGCCGCGCTGTTCCACTCGCTCTTCACCCGCTTGGCCGCCTCGGCGTTGCTGGACACCGCCACGCGCTCGACGTTCGGGTAATGGGCGTCCAGCCACTTGCGGCACTGGGCCAGCGACTGGGCGTGGGAATAGATGCGCGAGATCTTGTCGGTCTTGGTGGTCTCGCCCACCAGCAGGTGGTGGTGGATGCGCAGTTCCACCTCGCCGCAGATCACCAGATCGTGCTCGAGGAAGCTGTCCAGGGTGTGGTTGATGGCGCCCTCGGTGGAGTTCTCCACCGGCACCACGCCGAAGTTCACCGCGCCGGCGGCCACTTCGCGGAACACCTCGTCGATCGCCGCCATCGGCAGGCTCTTCACCGCGGCGCCGAAGTGCTTGAGCACCGCGGCGTGCGAGAAGGTGCCTTCCGGGCCGAGGTAGGCCACTTTCAGCGGCTGCTCCAGGGCCAGGCACGAGGACATGATTTCGCGGAACAGGCGGGCCACCTCTTCGTTGTCCAGCGGCCCCTTGTTCAGCTCCATGATGTGCTTGAGCACCCAGGCCTCGCGCTCGGGGCGGTAGAACACCACCTCCTCGCCCGGCTGCAGGCTGGCGGTCTTCACCCGCGCCACGTCCTGGGCACAGCGCGCGCGCTCGCTGATCAGCTCGAGGATCTTCTCGTCGAGGCTGTCGATGCGAACACGCAGCGCCTTGAGCTGATCGGCGTCGCTCATCAGGCGTGCTCCTTCTCGAACTCGGCCATGTAGGCGACCAGCGCCTCGACGGCGTCCAGGCCGGTGGCGTTGTAGATCGAGGCGCGCATGCCGCCCACCGAGCGGTGACCCTTGAGGTTCAGCAGGCCACGGGCGTCGGCGCCGGCCAGGAAGGCCTTGTCCAGGCGCTCGTCGGCCAGGCGGAACGGCACGTTCATCCAGGAGCGGGCGTTCTTGCTCACCGGGTTGCTGTAGAACTCGCTGGCGTCGATGGTGCTGTACAGCAGTTCCTGCTTGGCGTGGTTGCGGCGGGCCATGGCCTCGACACCGCCCTGCTCCTTGACCCACTCGAACACCAGGCCGGCCAGGTACCAGGAGTAGGTGGCCGGGGTGTTGTACATGGAGCCGTTGTCGGCTGCGGTCTTGTAGTCGAGCATGGTCGGGCAAATGGCGCGGGCGCGACCGATCAGGTCTTCGCGGATCATCGCCACCACCAGGCCGGACGGGCCGATGTTCTTCTGCGCGCCGGCGTAGATCATGCCGAACTGCGACACATCCACCGGACGCGACAGGATGTCCGAGGACATGTCCACCACCACCGGCACGTCACCCACCTCGGGCACCCAGTCGAACTGCACGCCGCCGATGGTTTCGTTGCTGCAGTAGTGCAGGTAGGCGGCGTCCGGGGTCAGCTGCCAGTCGTTCTGGCCGGGGATGCCGAAGTAGTCGAGCGACTTGCCGCTGGCCGCCACGTTGACGTTGCCGAAGCGGCGCGCTTCTTCGATGGCCTTCTTCGACCAGATGCCGGTTTCCACGTAGTCGGCGGTGGCGCCTTCGGGCAGCAGGTTCAGCGGAATCTGCGCGAACTGCTGGCTGGCGCCGCCCTGCATGAACAGCACCTTGTAGTGGTTCGGCACGTTCATCAGCTCGCGCAGGTCCTGCTCGGCCTTCTCGGCGATGGCCACGTACTCGTCGCTGCGGTGGCTCATTTCCATGACCGACAGGCCCATGCCATGCCAGTCGAGCATCTCGGCCTGGGCGCGCTCCAGGACGGCGGTGGGAAGGGCTGCGGGGCCTGCACAGAAGTTATGGGCTCGTTTCACGTCGTTCTCTCTCGATTCGCCGCACACCAGGCCACCCGGCGCTGGTGCTGTTCTTGCGAAATCTGGCGCCAGCGCGCCAGATCCGTCAATTCTTGTCTCCCGGGCCGCGGCCCGGGAACGCGACGGGCGGCACCTGGCCGCCCGTACGTGCGCTAAACGTCCGACGCCTCGTCGGCGTCCTCGCCCGCTTCGGGCACAGCGTCCTCTTCGCCCTCGAGCGCGTCATCCTCGACCGGGGTCGGTTCCTGGACACGTTCGAGGCCGACCAGCACCTCGTCCTTGGCCAGCTTGATCAGGGTGACGCCCTGGGTGTTGCGGCTCAGGCTGGACACCTCGTCGACGCGGGTACGCACCAGCGTGCCCTGGTCGGAGATCAGCATGATCTCCTCGCCGTCCTGCACCTGGATGGCGCCGACCAGCTTGCCGTTGCGCTCGTTGGTCACCATGGCGATCACGCCCTGGCCACCCCGGCCGCGCTGCGGGTATTCGTCGATCGGCGTGCGCTTGCCATAGCCATGCTCGGAGGCGGTGAGGATCTGCGCCTCGCCCTCGGGAATGATCATGGAGATCAGCTGCTGGCCGTCCTGCAGGCGCATGCCGCGCACGCCGCGGGCGGTACGGCCCATGGTGCGCACGTGGCCTTCCTTGAAGCGGATGACCTTGCCGGCGTCGGAGAACAGCATCACTTCGCGGCTGCCATCGGTGATGGCGGCGGCGATCAGGGTGTCGCCCTCCTCCAGGCGCAGGGCGATCAGGCCGCTGCTGCGCGGCTTGCTGAACTGCACCAGCGGGGTCTTCTTCACGGTGCCGTTGGCGGTGGCCATGAAGATGAAGGCGCCGGTCACGACCTCTTCGGCTTCGCCGGCCTCTTCACCCTCGGCCAGGTCCTCGACCTCGTCGTGCTCGATCACCTCGTCCAGCTCTTCGTCTTCCGGGGCCTGCTGACGCAGCGCTTCCAGGTCGACCTGCAGCATGGCGGTGATGCGTTCGTTCTCGTCCAGCGGCAGCAGGTTGACCAGCGGCCGGCCACGCGCGGTGCGCGAGGCTTCCGGAATCTCGTAGGTGCGCAGCCAGTAGACCTTGCCCTTGCTGGAGAACAGCAGCAGCGTGGCGTGGCTGTTGGCGACCAGCAGGTGCTCGACGTAGTCCTCGTCCTTCACCCCGGTGGCCGACTTGCCCTTGCCGCCACGGCGCTGGGCTTCGTAGGAGGCCAGCGGCTGGCTCTTGGCGTAGCCACCGTGGGAAATGGTCACCACACGCTCTTCCTCGGGGATGAGGTCGGCGATGGTCAGGTCGGCGTGGGACGCCATGATTTCGCTGCGGCGCGCGTCGCCGTATTCGCTGCGCACCTGTTCCAGCTCTTCGCGGATCACTTCCAGCAGGCGCTGCGGGTTGGTCAGGATGCGGATCAGCTCGCCGATCTGGTTGAGGATCTCCTGGTACTCGCCGAGCAGCTTCTCGTGCTCCAGGCCGGTCAGGCGATGCAGGCGCAGGTCGAGGATGGCCTGGGCCTGTTCCGGCGACAGGTAGTACTTGCCGTCGCGCAGGCCGAATTGTTCCGGCAGGTCCTCGGGGCGGCAGGCGTCGGCGCCGGCGCGCTCGACCATCGCTTCCACGGCGGAGGACTCCCAGCCGGTGGCCAGCAGACGTTCCTTGGCCTCGGCCGGGGTCGGCGATTTCTTGATCAGCTCGATGACCGGGTCGATGTTCGACAGCGCCACGGCCTGGCCTTCCAGGATGTGGCCGCGCTCGCGGGCCTTGCGCAGTTCGAAGATGGTGCGGCGGGTCACCACTTCGCGGCGGTGACGGACGAACACCTCGAGCATGTCCTTGAGGTTCAGCAGGCGCGGCTGGCCGTCGACCAGGGCCACGTTGTTGATGCCGAACACGCTCTGCATCTGGGTCTGGGCGTAGAGGTTGTTGAGCACCACCTCGCCGACTTCGCCCCGGCGCAGCTCGATGACGATGCGCATGCCGTCCTTGTCGGACTCGTCGCGCAGCTCGCTGATGCCTTCGATCTTCTTCTCTTTCACCAGCTCGGCGATCTTCTCGATCAGCCGCGCCTTGTTCAGCTGGTAGGGCAGCTCGGTGACGATGATCTGCTGGCGGGCGCCGGTCTTGTCCATGTCCTCGACGGTGGCGCGGGCACGCATGTACACCCGGCCACGGCCGGTGCGATAGGCCTCGATGATGCCCGCGCGGCCATTGATGATGCCGGCGGTGGGGAAGTCCGGACCGGGGATGAACTGCATCAGTTCGTCGACGGTCAGTTCCGGGTTGTCGATCAGCGCCAGACAGCCGTCCACCACCTCGCCCAGGTTGTGCGGCGGGATGTTGGTGGCCATGCCCACGGCGATACCGGCGGAGCCGTTCACCAGCAGGGCGGGAATCTTGGTCGGCAGGACTTCGGGGATCAGCAGGGAGCCATCGTAGTTCGGCACCCAGTCCACGGTTTCCTTGTGCAGGTCGGCCAGCAGCTCGTGGGCCAGCTTGGTGCGGCGCACTTCGGTGTAACGCATGGCCGCGGCGCTGTCGCCGTCCACCGAACCGAAGTTGCCCTGACCGTCCACCAGCAGGTAGCGCAGCGAGAAGGGCTGCGCCATGCGCACGATGGTGTCGTACACCGCCAAGTCGCCGTGCGGGTGGTATTTACCGATCACGTCGCCGACCACACGGGCCGACTTCAGGTAGGGCTTGTTCCAGTCGTTGCCCAGCTCGCTCATGGCGAACAGCACCCGGCGGTGCACCGGCTTGAGGCCGTCGCGTGCGTCAGGCAGCGCTCGGCCGACGATGACGCTCATGGCGTAATCGAGGTAGGACTGTTTCAGCTCGTCTTCGATGTTGACCGGGAGGATTTCTTTGGCCAGTTCGCCCATGGAAGCCTGGTTCCTTTAGTCAGCAGGGTCCTGCGATAAGCGCGGGATGGTATCACAGCTTGCCGCGCCAGGCTTCAGGACCCAGGCCGCAACTTTCCGTTATCCGGCGGTAGGTTGCGTGGCGCCGAGCCGGCAATCAATGCAGGCGCTTGCGACACATCAGCTCGGCCAGCTTCGCGGTATCCGGCCGCTCGATCACGCCGCGCTCGGTGACGATCACATCGATCAGGTCGGCGGGTGTCACGTCGAAGGCCGGATTGAACACCTCGACCCCCACCGCCGGGTCGAGCACTTCGCTCGCCGCGCGGTCTTCGAGGGGGATGTCCTCGCCATGCTCCAGGCCCATGTCGATGCACGAGCTGGGCGCCGCCACCATCACGCGCAGGCCGTGGTGCATGGCCAGCACGGTCAGCGGATAGGTGCCGATGGTGGCCGCCACGTCGCCGTTGGCGGCGATGCGCTCTGCGCCGACGATCAGCCAGCCGATGCGCTCGCTCTTCATCAGATGGCCAGCCGCCGCGTCCACACACACGGTGGTGGGCACGCCGTCGCCGTGCAGTTCCCAGGCGGTCAGCCGCGCGCCCTGCAGTCCCGGGCGGCTCTCGCCCACATAGACCTGCTCGACCAGCTCGCCGAGCCAGCCGGCGCGGATCACGCCCAGCGCGCTGCCGAAGCCGCCGCCGGCCAGGGCGCCGGCGTTGCCATGGGTCAGCACCGCGCGAATGCCTTCGTCATGCTGGCGCAGCAACTCCAGGCCGAACTGGGCGATGGCCAGATTGGCCTCGCGGTCGCTGGCCAGGATGGCGCCGGCCTCGGCTTCCAGCGCCGGAAGCGGGTCCGCCCCGGGCGATAGCCGGCGCAGGCGGTTACGCAGGCAATCCAGCGCCCAGCCCAGGCCGGCTGCCGCCGGTTGCGCCTCGCGCAGCAACTGGAAATCCGCCTCCAACGCCGCTTGCCAGTCGCCGCCGGCGGCCAGCCGCGCCCGCGCGCCGAGCACCAGCCCGTAGGCCGCCGCGATGCCGATGGCCGCCGCGCCGCGTACCGCCCCATCGCGAATCGCCTCGGCCACGGCGGCGGCGCTGTCCAGCGCCAGCCAGGCTTCGCGGGCCGGCAGCAGACGCTGGTCCCGCACATGCAGGACGCCCTCGCGCCACTCGAGAGCCTTTACCCGTTCCGCCGCCAGCAATCGCTCACGCATGTCCACCGCCCACCCGACACAAAGGGCGCGGATTATACGCACATCGCCGCCGATCCTTGTGGGGCCGGCTTTATGCCGGCCAGCGGAAGCGTGGCTGACGCCTCGGCTACTGACTCACCCCTGTCGGCCGGCATAAAGCCGGCCCCACAGGTTGCGCCCCTTCAAAACCCACCCGACGCGGCCGTACACTGCCGACCCGTCATCGTTGTGTGAATGCCGCCATGCCCGCCGCCGCTCCGCTCGACCTCCTTCTGCTGCCTGGTTGGCTGGTTCCGGTCGAGCCGGCCGGCGTGGTGCTGAAGAATCACGCGCTGGGCATCCGCGACGGGCGCATCGCCCTGCTCGCCCCGCGCGAACAGGCCCTGCGCCTGGAGGCCCGCGAGGTGCGCGAACTGCCCGGCATGCTGCTCGCCCCCGGCCTGGTGAATGCCCACGGCCACGCCGCCATGAGCCTGTTTCGCGGCCTGGCCGACGACCTGCCGCTGCTGCCCTGGCTGCAGGACCACATCTGGCCGGCCGAGTCGGTCTGGGTGGACGAGGATTTCATCCGCGACGGCAGCGAGCTGGCCATCGCCGAACAGCTCAAGGGCGGCGTCACCTGCTTTTCCGACATGTACTTCTACCCGCGGGTGACCAGCGAGGTGGCGCATCGCGCCGGCGTGCGCGCGCAATTCTGCGTGCCGTTGATGAATTTCGCCGTGCCGGGCGCGCTGGATGCCAGCGACGCGGTGCGCCAGACCCTGCAATTGTTCGACGAGCTGCGCCATCACCCGCGCCTGTCGGCGGCCTTCGGCCCGCACTCACCCTACACGGTAACCGACGAGCAGCTGGGCCAGATCACGATGCTAGCCGAGCAGCTGGACGCCAACATCCAGATGCACGTGCATGAAACCGAGCTGGAAGTGCAGCAGAGCCTGAACACCCATGGCGAGCGGCCGCTGGCGCGCCTGCAGCGCCTGGGCCTGCTCGGCCCGCGCTTCCAGGCGGTGCACATGACCCAGGTGAACGACGAAGACCTGCAGCGCCTGGTGGAAAGCAACAGCAGCGTCATCCACTGCCCGGAATCCAACCTCAAGCTGGCCAGCGGCTTCTGCCCGGTGGAACGCCTGTGGCAGGCCGGCGTCAACGTCGCCATCGGCACCGACGGCGCGGCCAGCAACAACGACCTGGACCTGCTCGGCGAAACCCGCACCGCCGCCCTGCTGGCCAAGGCCGTGCAGCAGGACGCCAGCGCCCTGGACGCCCACCGCGCGCTGCGCATGGCCACCCTGAACGGCGCCCGCGCGCTGGGCCTGGAACAGGATTGCGGCTCGCTGGAAATCGGCAAGTGGGCCGACCTGGCGGCCTTCGACCTCTCCGGCCTGTACCAGCAGCCGATCTACGACCCGGTGTCGCAGCTGATCTACACCGGCGGCCGGCACTGCGTGCGGCACGTCTGGGTCGGCGGCAAGCAGCTGGTTGACGACGGCCGGCTGACGCGCCTCGACGAGGAGCGCCTGCAGGTCACCGCCCGCGACTGGGGCGCGA
This sequence comes from Pseudomonas sp. RL, assembly GCF_000647775.1. NCBI lineage: Bacteria > Pseudomonadati > Pseudomonadota > Gammaproteobacteria > Pseudomonadales > Pseudomonadaceae > Pseudomonas > Pseudomonas sp. RL. Next base: position 11,507 of record NZ_JBOY01000102.1, read on the forward strand.
AGATCGCCGCCGGACGCGCCGCGCCACGCGGCTGAACGCGGCTCAGCGGTCGCCTAGCCGCTGGCGATACTCCCCCGGGGTCTGTCCGGTCCACTGCTTGAAGCTGCGGTGGAACGAGCGCGGCTCGCCGAAGCCCAGGTAGCAGGCGATGTCCTGGATCGGCAGCTCGCTGTGGCGCAGGTAGTGCTCGGCCAGTTCGCGGCGCAGCTGGTCGAGGATCGCCTGGTAGCTGGTGCCGGCCGCCTGCAGGTGGCGCTGCAGGGTGCGCAGGGTCATGTGGAACCGCGCGGCGACCCGTTCCTTGCGCGGCAGGCCGTCGCCGAGCATCTCGCGCAGCACCGCGCGGACCCGCAGCGGCAGCGGCTGGTCGTCCTCCAGGCGGTCGAGCAGCCCCATGGCGTGCGCCTCCAGGGCGCGCAGCAGGCCGGCATCGGCCTGGCGCAGCGGCAGACGCAGATACTCCAGTGGGGCCAGCAGTGCGCTGTGCGCCTGCTCGAACAGCACCGGACAGCCGAACACCCGCTCGTAGTCCTCGACCCGGCAGCCCGCCGGCAGCGCATGCTCGAACTGGACGCAACTGGGCGAATGTTCCACGCCGGCGATCCAGCGCGCGTAATGCAGCCAGGACGCCAGCACGTTCTCGATCAGGTGCCGGCGCACCGGCTGGCGCGGATGCCGGCAGTGCCAGCTCAGGCGCACCTGGCCATCCTGCTGCTCGATGTGACTGGTGCCCATGTCGCCGACCAGCCGCTCGTAGGGCAGGATGCGCGCCATCGCTTCGCCGAGGGTGGCGCAGTTCATGGTGATGTAGCCGAGCACGCTCCACGAGCCGGGCTGCACGTGGCGCGCCGCATGCAGGCCGAACAGCGGATCGGCGGATTGCCGCAGCAGGTGTTCGAGCAGCCGCTCGTGCTGTTCGCTGGGCACCCGCTGGCCGTTGTCGGCCAGGCACTCGGCGCTCAGCCCGGCGGCCTGCCGCGCCGCCGCGCAGTCCAGGCCGAGGGTCTGGGCATGGCTCAGGTACTTGAGCAGGACGGGAACCGCCGTATAGCCGAGTGTCTGCATGCGAGGCGTGTTTTTGGCTCGATTGGCGAATGCGCGTGGCCGGATCGGACAGTGACCGCCACGCGCGGCTGGCTAGTATAGGCAGCCGACACGCGGGACCGACAAGGGGGCAAGGCATGCGGCGCTGGAATGGCTGGGGTGACGAGGGTACCGAAGTACATCTGCCGGAACAGGGCGCGGCCTTTCTCGCCGAACGCCTCGGCCCGAGCCGGCCGCTGGCCGACGCCAGCCTCGCCGAGGTGCTCGCCCAGGTACCGCCATCGCGCCTGCCCGAGCACCCGCTGATCACCCGCCAGGCCGAGGCGCGCGTGCGCCACGCCCGCGGCCAGAGCCTGCCGGACTGGCTGGCCATGCGCTCCGGCAGCTTCGGCGTGTTTCCCGACGCCGTGGCCCTGCCGCAAACCCCGGCGCAGATTCGCGAACTGCTGGCCTGGGCACGGCAGCGGGACGCCATCGTCATTCCCTACGGCGGCGGCACCTCGGTGGCCGGACACATCAACCCGGCCGCCTCGGCGCGGCCGGTGCTGACCCTGTCGCTGGAGCGCATGAACCAGTTGCTCGACCTGGACGAGGACAGCCGCATCGCCACCTTCGGCCCCGGCGCCAACGGCCCGCAGGTCGAGGCCCAGCTGCGCGCGCGCGGCTACACCCTCGGCCACTTCCCGCAGTCCTGGGAACTCTCCACCCTCGGCGGCTGGGTGGCCAGCCGCTCCAGCGGCCAGCAATCGCTGCGCTACGGACGCATCGAGCAGCTGTTCGCCGGCGGCACCCTGGAAACCTTCGCCGGCGGCCTGGAGATCCCGACCTTCCCGGCCTCGGCCGCCGGCCCCGATCTACGCGAACTGGTGCTGGGCAGCGAGGGTCGCTTCGGGGTCATCTCCGAGGTCAAGGTGCGGGTCAGCCAGCTGGCCGAGCAGGAGCGCTTCCACGCGGTATTCCTGCCCGACTGGCAACGGGCGCTGGCCGGCGTGCGCGCCCTGGCCCAGGCGCGCATCCCGCTGTCGATGCTGCGCCTGTCCAACCCGATCGAGACCGAAACCCAGTTGGCCCTGGCCGGTCACCCCCGCCAGATCGCCCTGCTGGAGCGCTACCTGGCGCTGCGCGGCGCCGGCGCCGGCAAGTGCCTGCTGACCTTCGGCGTGACCGGCAATCGCCAGCAGAACGCCCTGTCGCTGCGCCAGACCCGCCGCCTGCTCAGGAACCACGGCGGGGTGTTCACCGGCACCCTGCTGGGTCGCAAGTGGGCCGAGGGCCGCTTCCGCTTCCCCTACCTGCGCCACGGCCTGTGGGCCGCCGGCTACGCCGTGGACACCCTGGAGACCGCCACCGACTGGGGCAACGTCGATGCGCTGCAGCAGGCAGTCGAGCACAGCCTGCGCCACGGGCTGGCCGACCGGGGCGAGCGGGTGCACGTGTTCACCCACCTGTCGCACGTCTACGGCCAGGGTTCGAGCCTCTACACCACCTATGTGTTCCGCCCGGGTGCCGACTATGCCGAGGCCCTGGCGCGCTGGCAGACCCTCAAGCACGCCGCCAGCCGCACCATCGCCAGCCACGGCGGCACCATCAGCCACCAGCACGGCGTCGGCCGCGACCACGCGCCCTACCTGGCGGCCGAGAAGGGCGAGCTGGGCCTGGCGGCGCTTACCGCGCTGGCACGGCATTTCGACCCCGAGCGGCGCCTGGCCCCGGGCGTGCTGCTGGAGGACTGAGATGAGCTGGAACGCCGCCTGGCGCAAAGCGGCGCTGCCTGAGCTGGCGGCCTGCGACTGGGACCTGATCGTGGTCGGCGGAGGTATTACCGGCGCCGGCATCCTGCGCGAGGCCGCCCGGCGCGGCTGGCGCTGCCTGCTGCTGGAACAGCGCGACTTCGCCTGGGGCACCTCCAGCCGCTCGTCGAAGATGGTGCACGGTGGCCTGCGCTATCTCGCCAAAGGCCAGTTGTCGCTGACCCGCGACGCGGTGCGCGAACGCCAGCGCCTGCTTGCCGAGGTGCCGGGGCTGGTCGATCCGCTGCCCTTCCTGTTCCCGCATTACCGTGGCCGCTTCCCCGGCCCGCGCCTGTTCGGCGGCCTGCTCGGCCTCTACGACGCCCTGGCCGGCCAGCGCCTGCACGGCTACCACCCGGCCGCCGAGCTGGGCTTCCTGGCGCCCGGCCTGCAGGGCCAGGCACTGCTGGGCGCGACCCGCTTCGGCGACGCCATCACCGACGATGCGCGCCTGGTGCTGCGTGTGCTGCAGGAGGCGCGTGCCGAGGGCGGCGAGGCGCTCAACGGCCTGCGCGTGGTCGAGCTGCGCCGCGAAGGGGGCCGGGTGGTCGGCTTGCTCGCCGAGGACCGCGAGAGCGGCCAACGCTTCAGCCTGCGCAGTCGCATGCTGGCACTGGCCACCGGCGCCTGGAGCGACGCGTTGCGCCAGCCGCGCGGCGCGGAACGCATCCGCCCGCTGCGCGGCAGCCACCTGCTGCTGCCGGCCTGGCGCCTGCCGGTGGCCCAGGCGATCAGTTTCCTGCACGCTGGGGACCGCCGCCCGGTGTTCGTCTTCCCCTGGGAGGGCGCCACGGTGATCGGCACCACCGACCTGGATCACGGCGACGCGCTGGAACAGGAGGCGCGCATCAGCCCCGCGGAAATCGATTACCTGCTCGCCGCCTGCCACCAGGTGCTGCCGGGCGCCGCCATCCGCCACGCGGACATCCTTTCCACCTGGGCCGGCGTGCGTCCGGTGGTCGGCGCCGCCGCGCCTTCGCGCCGGCGGCCTTCCGACGAAAAGCGTGAACACACGCTGTGGAGCGAGCCGGGCTGCGTGACCCTGGCCGGCGGCAAGCTCACCACCTTCCGCCTGCTCGCCCTGGAGGTGCTGCGCGCCTGCGCGGCGCAGCGCGGGGAAACCCTCAATGTCAGCGAAGCGCCGCTGTTCAGCGCCCCGCCCCGCGTCCCCCTGCCCGGCCTGTGCCTGAGCCAGCGCCGCCGCCTGGAAGGGCGCCACGGTCATCGGCTGCCGCGCCTGGCCGAGTTGCTGGCTGAGCTCGGAAGCGAACGGGTCGGCGCCACGCCCACGCTGTGGGCGGAGCTGGCGCTGGCCTGCGAGGACGAACTGGTGCTGCACCTGGATGACCTGCTGCTGCGCCGCACCCGCCTGGGCCTGCTGCTGCCACGCGGCGGCGCCGAGCAGCTGGCGGATATCCGCGCGCTGTGCCAGCCGCGCCTGGGCTGGAGCGACGCTCGCTGGTTGCGCGAGCTGCGCGACTATCAGCAACTGTGGCGAACCTGTTACGGGCCGGGAGACCGGCCATGAGCGCGCCGCGCTACCTGCTGGCCATCGACAACGGCACCCAGAGCGTGCGCGCGCTGCTCTTCGACCTGGCCGGCAACCTGCTCGGCAAGGGCAAGGTGGAGCTCGATCCCTACTACGCCGCGCAGCCCGGCTGGGCCGAGCAGGACCCGGAGTACTACTGGCAGAGCCTGGGCGAGGCCTGCCGGCGGCTGTGGCAGGCGACCGGCGTCGACCGCGGCCTGATCGCCGGGGTGTCGCTGACCACCCAGCGCGGCACGCTGATCAACGTCGACGCCGACGGCCGGCCGCTGCGTCCGGCGATTCTCTGGCTCGACCAGCGCCGCAGCCCGCCCCAGGGGCGCATCCGCGGACCCTGGGGCTGGCTGTTCCGGCTGCTGCGCGTCGAGGATACCGTCGACCACTTCCGCAGCCAGGCCGAGGCCAACTGGATCGCCCAGCAACAGCCGGACATCTGGGCGCGCACCGACAAGTTCCTGCTGCTCTCCGGCTTTCTCACCCACCGGCTGTGCGGGCGCTTCGTGGACTCGGTGGGCAGCTGCGTGGCCTACCTGCCGTTCGACTACAAGCGCCTGCGCTGGGCGCGCCCCGGCGACTGGAAGTGGCAGGCGCTGCCGGTCACCCCGGCGATGCTGCCGGAGCTGGTCAAGCCGGGCGAACCGCTCGGGCGCATCAGCGCCACGGCCAGCGCCCACACCGGCATCCCCGAGGGCCTACCGCTGATCGCCGCGGCCGCCGACAAGGCCTGCGAAGTGCTCGGCGCCGGCGGCGTGGACCCGCGCATCGCCTGCCTGTCCTACGGCACCACGGCGACCATCAACACCACCCGCGCCCGCTACCTGGAGATCAACCGGCCGATCCCGCCCTACCCGGCCGCGCTGCCCGATCACTACAACACCGAGGTGATGCTGTTTCGCGGCTTCTGGATGGTCAGCTGGTTCAAGGAGCAGTTCGGTCACCTGGAACGCCAGCGCGGCCTGGAACTGGGCGTGGAGGCCGAGACGCTGTTCGACGAACTGGTCGAGCGCGTGCCGCCCGGCGCCATGGGCCTGACCCTGCAGCCGTTCTGGTCGCCGGGCATCCGCGAACCGGGCCTGGAGGCCAAGGGCGCGATCATCGGCTTCGGCGACGTGCACACCCGCGCGCACCTGTACCGCGCCATTCTCGAAGGCCTGGCCTACGGGCTGCGCCAGGGCAAGGAGCGCATCGAACGGCGCTCCGGCACGCGCATCGAGCGCCTGCGCGTGTCCGGCGGCGGTTCGCAGAGCGACGCCGCCATGCAGTTGACCGCCGACATCTTCAACCTGCCGGCCGAGCGCCCGCACCTGTACGAGACCTCCGGGCTGGGCGCGGCCATCGACTGCGCGGTGGGCCTGGGCCTGCACCCGGACTTTCCCACGGCCATCGCCGCCATGACCCGCCCCGGCCGACTGTTCACGCCGAACCCGCAGGCGGCGGCGACCTACGAACGGCTGTATCGCGAGGTCTACCTGCGCATGTACCGGCAGCTGCGGCCGCTGTACCGCAGCATCCGTGAGATCACCGGCTATCCGCCGTGACGACTCACTCGGCAAACGGCCAGGTGTCCGGCACGCCCGGCTCGCTCGGGCCGTGCAGCGGCTTGACCGCCCGGGTCTCCTCGAACCACAGCCAGGCGTCGAACTGCTCCCCCAGCTCGGCATGGAAGTAATGGCTGACCCGCTCGGTGCGCGGCCGGTAGATGACGCCGATGGCCCGCTCCAGTCTTGGCTCCAGCAAGGCCGCGCGCAGCTCGGCGCGCCCGGGGCCGCGCCAGTCATACAGCGCGGCGGACTGGCCAGCCTGCAGGAACAATCGTTCCCAGCTGTCGGCCCGGGATGGCAGCACCGATTTGACCTGCATCGGCTCGTCCCAGTTGTCGGCGGCGGCCACCGTGCCCCGGTCGGTGGACTGGCCGATCAGCACCGCGTCGCGACCGAAGGCGGTGCGGCACAGCTCGCCCAGGTTGGTCTGCCCGCTCCAGCCCATCTCGGTGGCGCCGGCATTGCCCAGGTGCGAATTGTGCGCCCAGACCAGCGCCTTGGCGTCCGGCCCGCGATGCTCCAGCAGCGCCCGGAGGGTCTCGAACATGTGCCGGTCACGCAGGTTCCAGGACGCGGTGCTGCCCTGGTACATGGCCCGGTAGTACTGCTCGGCGGCCAGCACCACCCGCGCGTTGCGCTCGGCATGGAAGAACGCCTCATCGTCCTCGCGCAGACGTTCCAGGCGCAGCGCCAGCAGCTCGCGCAGCTGCTCCACCACCGCCTGTTCGCAGGACGGCTTGCCCGCCAGAGTCACCCGCTGGCCGTAGGCGGCCGGCTCGTCCTGCCACGGCGTCAGGCAGCCGTAGCGCTGCCGGGCGCGCTGCGCAGCGGCGGGGTCCACGCCGTCCAGGTACTGCAGCACGGCCTCCAGCGAAGCGCCCAGGCTGTAGACATCCAGCCCGCGAAACTCCACCGGCCGTGCGGCGCCCTGGTTGAAGTCGCGCAGCCAGCGCACGAAGCCGTCCACTTCACGGTTACGCCACATCCAGAGCGGAAAGCGCCGAAAGGCCGTCTGCCGCCAGTCCTGCGGGGTTCGCCCGCGCGCCCAGGCATCCACGGCGGCGGCATCCGGCCAGTCGCCTTCCACCGCGACGATGGAGAAGCCATGCCGCTCGATCAGCCTGCGACTGATGGCCGCACGGGCGCGGTAGAACTCCGAGCTGCCATGGCTGGCCTCGCCGATCAGCACCACCCGGGCATCGCCGAAGCGGTCGAAGGCGGCGGCGAACTCCGGATCGTCCAATGCCGGCAGTGGCTCGGCGTGGCGCAGCAGCAGCGCGGTGAGGGCCGCTTCGTCTGCATGAGCGGGGGTGCGGGGCATGGTGCCGATCCTCGTCGGTGTTTGCGGGGAAGACCCGCACGGTGGGCGCGGCGTTCCGGCCACGGGACCTCCGGCCGCGCCCGGGACAAGCGGCGCGGCATTGGGCAAGGCCGCGAATAAACTGGCATCATGTCGACCTTTTTCCGCCGCCGGCTGCGGCGCCAGTTTCAGGGAAACCGTCATGAGCAACGTCGATCGCGCCGAAATCGCCAAGTTCGAAGCCCTCGCCCACCGCTGGTGGGACATGGAGAGCGAGTTCAAGCCGCTGCACGAGATCAACCCGCTGCGCGTCAACTGGATCGACGAGCGCGTCGGCCTGGCCGGCAAGAAGGTGCTGGACGTCGGCTGCGGCGGCGGCATCCTCAGCGAGGCCATGGCCCGCCGGGGCGCCACGGTGACCGGCATCGACATGGGCGAGGCGCCGCTGGGCGTCGCTCAGCTGCACCAGCTGGAATCCGGCGTCGAAGTGGAATACCGACAGATCACCGCCGAGGCCCTGGCCGAAGAGCAGCCCGGCGAATACGACGTGGTCACCTGCCTGGAGATGCTCGAGCACGTGCCGGACCCGGCCTCGGTGATCCGCGCCTGTCACACGCTGGTCAAGCCCGGCGGCCAGGTGTTCTTCTCGACCATCAACCGCAACCCCAAGGCCTACGCCTTCGCCATCCTCGGCGCCGAGTACCTGCTGCGCCTGCTGCCGCGTGGCACCCATGACTTCAAGAAGTTCATCCGCCCCTCGGAGCTGGGTGCCTGGAGCCGCGCCGCCGGCCTGGAAGTGAAGGACATGATCGGCCTGACCTACAACCCGTTCACCAAGCACTACAAGCTGGAGAACGACGTGGACGTCAACTACATGATCCAGACCCTCAAGGAGGCCTGATGCGCCTGCGCGCTGTTCTGTTCGACATGGACGGTACCCTGCTGGACACGGCGCCGGACTTCATCGCCGTGTGCCAGGCCATGCGCCGCGAGCGCGGCCTGCCGCCGGTGGCGGACGCGGTGATCCGCGACGTGGTCTCCGGCGGTGCCCGCACCATGGTGGCCGCCACCTTCGACATGTCGCCGCTGGACGAAGCCTTCGAGCCGCTGCGCCAGGAATTCCTCGAGCGCTACCAGGATCACTGCGCCGTGGAGACCTGCCTGTTCGACGGCATGGGCGAGCTGCTGGACGACCTGGAAAAGTCCCGGCTGGTGTGGGGCGTGGCCACCAACAAGCCACTGCGCTTCGCCGAGCCCATCATGCGTGGCCTGGGGCTCGCCGAACGCTCGGCGGTGCTGCTGTGCCCGGACCATGTGCCGCGCAGCAAGCCGCACCCGGACATGCTGCTGCTGGCCTGCCAGCAGATGGACATCGAGCCGTCCGCCGTGTTGTTCGTCGGCGACGACCGCCGCGACATCGAGGCCGGCCAGGCCGCCGGCACGCGCACGGTGGCGGTGCGCTACGGCTACATCCACCCCGAGGACAATCCCGGCAACTGGGGCGCCGACGCGGTGATCGACCACCCGCTGGAGCTGCGCAAGGTCATCGACCAGGCGCTGTGCGGCTGCTGAGTCCGTATCCTTTTCTGTAGAGAGACCGAGTCATGTTCGAATACACCGCCCGTCCCGATCTGCTCAAGGGCCGGATCATCCTGGTTACCGGCGCCGGTCGCGGCATCGGCGCCGCGGCCGCCAAGGCCTACGCCGCCCACGGTGCCACCGTGCTGCTGCTGGGCAAGACAGAGGAAAACCTGGATCGCGTCTACGACGAGATCGTCGCCGCCGACCATCCCGAGCCGGTGAGCATTCCGTTCAATCTGGAAACCGCCCTGCCACACCAGTACGACGAACTGGCGGCGACCATCGAGCGCGAGTTCGGCCGCCTGGACGGTTTGCTGCACAACGCCTCGATCCTCGGTCCGCTGACGCCGCTGGAGCAGCTGTCCGGCGACAATTTCATGCGTGTCATGCAGGTGAACGTCAACGCCGTGTTCATGCTGACCAGCACGCTGCTGCCGCTGCTCAAGCTCTCCGAGGACGCCTCGGTGGTGTTCACCTCCAGCAGCGTGGGCCGTAAGGGCCGCGCCTACTGGGGTGGCTATGCGGTGTCCAAGTTCGCCAACGAAGGGCTGATGCAGGTGCTGGCCGACGAGGTGGACGGCATCGCCCCGGTGCGCGCCAACAGCGTCAACCCCGGCGCCACCCGCACCGACATGCGCGCCAAGGCCTACCCGGGCGAAGACCCGCTGACCCTGCCGACCCCGGAAGCGATCATGCCGGTGTACCTGTACCTGATGGGGCCGGACAGCAAGGGCGTGAATGGCAAGGCGTTCGACGCGCAGTAATCCCGGTTGAAATAAAAAACCCGCCTGATGGCGGGTTTTTCATGGGCGGCTGGCTTAGCGCTTGCGATCGAAGCCGGGGCGCATGCCTTCGCCGGCCGGCACGCTGCGGCGATTCACCGGAGCCTTCGGACGCGGCTTGGCCGGACGCTCACCCTGAGCCGGACGATCGGCATTCGGACGGGCCGGACGCTTGTCGGCCGGACGCTCCGGCTGCGGACGCGGCTTGCGCTGCTCACCGGCAGCCGGACGGTCGCCTTGCGGGCGCGGCTTGCGCTCGCTGTCGAACGGACGGTCACCCTGCGGACGCGGCTTGCGCTGCTCACCGGCAAACGGGCGGTCGCCTTGCGGG
>NZ_JBOY01000103.1:0-9594 GCF_000647775.1 Pseudomonas sp. RL
AGGGGTTCGGCCGCCTGCGCGGGCGCTGACCCGCTGGCCGGGCAGCACCGGCGGGGCGTCGAGGCTCCAGTGCGTGTTCGGCTGGCTGACGGTGAAGTTCTGGCCGTTGTCCAGGCGCAGCTCGAAACGGGTGGCGGCGCCCAGATACTGAATGTCCTGCAACTGGCCACTGATCTGCAGCTCCTCGGCGGACGCCGGCTCGCTGCCGGCCAGGCGGGCGTGCTCGGGTCGGATGGAAAAGGGCTGCGTCGAGCCGCATAGCTGCCGCGCCAGCTCGCCGCGTATCACGTTGCTGGTGCCGACGAACTCGGCGACGAAGGGCGTGGCCGGTTGCAGGTACAGATTGCGCGGCGTGTCCAGCTGCTCGAGGCGCCCCTGGTTGAACACCGCCACCCGGTCGGACATGGACAGGGCCTCGCCCTGGTCGTGGGTGACGAACACGAAGGTGATGCCGAGCTGGCGCTGCAGCTTCTTCAGTTCGCCCTGCATCTGCTCGCGCAGCTTGAGGTCCAGGGCGCCGAGGGGCTCGTCGAGCAGCAGCACGCGCGGACGGTTGACCAGCGCCCGGGCCAGCGCCACGCGCTGGCGCTGGCCGCCGGACAGCTGGGACGGCCTGCGTTCCGCGAAACCGTCGAGCGCCACCAGACTCAGCGCCTCCCGGGCCCGCGCCAGGCGCTCGGCCTTGGCCACGCCCTTCACCTTCAGGCCATAGGCCACGTTGTCCAGCACCTTCATGTGCGGGAACAACGCGTAGTCCTGGAACACCGTGTTGACGTCGCGGCGGTAGGGCGGCAGGCCGGCAGCCTCGACGCCCTGGATGCGGATCGAGCCCGAGCTGGGCTGCTCGAAGCCGGCGATCAGGCGCAGGCAGGTGGTCTTGCCCGAGCCCGAGGGGCCCAGCAGGGAAAAGAACTCGCCGTCGCGGATATCCAGGGTCAGCTGGTCGACGGCGCGAACCTGCCCATACAGGCGGGACACCTCGGTGAATTGCACGGCAACGCTCATGGTGTGCTCCCCAATGTGGCGGGCCTGCGCCGTCACCTGCCGCCCATGATCGAGATGTAGTCCTGGGTCCAGCGGCTGTAGGGCACGTATTTCCCGCCCTCCGCCTGTGGCGTCTTCCAGAAGGCGATCTTCTCGAAGTTGTCGAAGCCGTTGGTCTTGCAGCCCTCGGCGCCCAGCAGTGCGTTGCCCGTGCAGGCCGCCGGCACCGCCGGCACCGAGCCGAACCAGGCGGCCAGGTCGCCCTGGACCTTGGGTTGCAGCGACCAGTCCATCCACTTGTAGGCGCACACCGGGTGCCGGGCGTTGGCATGCAGCATGGTGGTGTCGGCCCAGCCGGTGGCGCCTTCCTTCGGCACCACCGAGGCGATCGGCTGGCCCTCGGCCTTGAGGGCGTTGACCTGGTACGGCCAGGCGCTGGACGCCACCACGCCCTCGTTCTTGAAGTCGTTCATCTGCACCGTCACGTCGTGCCAGTAGCGATGGATCAGGCTGTGCTGCTGGCGCAGCAGGGCCAGCGCGGCGGCGTACTGCTTCTGGTCAAGCAGGTAGGGATCGGCGATACCCAGCTCCGGCTTGGCCGACTTCAGGTACAGCGCGGCATCGGCGATGTAGATGGGGCCGTCGTAGGCCTGGACGCGGCCCTTGTTGGGTTTGCCATCGGGCAGGTTCTGCGCTTCGAACACCGTGGCCCAACTGGTCGGGGCAATCGGGAAGATCTTGGTGTTGTACATCAGCACGTTGGGTCCCCACTGGTAGGGGGTGCCGTAGTGCACGCCGTCGACGGTGTGCCAGGGCGCATTCTTCAGGCGGTCATCGACGCTGTTCCAGCTCGGGATCAGGGTGATGTTGACCGGCTGCACGTGCTTGCCGGCCACCAGGCGCAGCGAGGCGTCACCCGAGGCGGTGACCAGGTCGTAACCGCCCTTGGACATCAGGCTGACCATCTCGTCGGAGGTACCGGCGGTCTTCACGTTGACCTGGCAACCGGTGCTCTTTTCGAACGCGGTCACCCAGTCGTATTGCGGGTCGGTATCGCCGCGCTCGATGTAGCCGGGCCAGGCGATGATATCCAGCCGCCCCTCGGGCTGGCCCAGGGTCTTGAGGGGTTCGGCCGCCTGCGCGGCGGTTGCCGCCAGGGCGGCGCCGAGCAGGCTGATCACTGCGGTGTGCGACGCGGACATGGTGTTCCCTCTTGTGGGCTCGGTTGGCGGGGTCGTCGAAATGTCGGGCGAGTCGCGTCAGTCTAGTAGCTGGCGACCCGCTTGATCCGGCGCCGGTGGCCACCGTGGTGCGGACGAATCCCGTCGCCCGGCGTGCTGTCAGCCGCAGTTCGCTGGGGTATACTCGCTGGCTTTTCCGAAGCTTCATCTGTGAGTGCCGCCTGCCATGGAAATCAATCCGATCCTGAACAGCATCAAGGACCTGTCCGAACGGACCCAGACCATTCGGGGGTATCTTTGACTACGATCAGAAAGCTGATCGCCTGGTCGAAGTAAACCGCGAACTCGAAGACCCGAACGTCTGGAACAATCCTGAATATGCCCAGAATCTGGGCCGCGAGCGCTCCACGCTGGCGCAGATCGTCGAGACCCTGGACGAACTGAGCAGTGGCCTGGCCGACTCCCGCGAGCTGCTGGACATGGCCGTCGAGGAAAACGACGAAGGCGCGGTGAACGATGTGGTCTCCGAGCTGGCGCGCCTGCGCGAATCCCTGGAAAAGCTGGAATTCCGCCGCATGTTCAGCGGCGAGATGGACGCCAGCAACGCCTTCCTCGATATCGTGGCAGGCTCCGGCGGCACCGAGGCCCAGGACTGGGCCAACATGCTGCTGCGCATGTACCTGCGCTGGGCTGCCAAGCATGGCTTCGATGCGGAAATCGTCGAACTCACCGAGGGCGAAGTCGCCGGCATCAAGAGTGCCACCGTGCACATCCGTGGCGAGTACGCCTTCGGCTGGTTGCGCACCGAGATCGGCGTGCACCGCCTGGTGCGCAAGAGCCCGTTCGACTCCGGCAACCGCCGCCACACCTCGTTCACCGCGGTGTTCGCCTCGCCGGAAATCGACGACAACATCGAGATCGAGATCAACCCGGCGGACCTGCGCATCGACACCTACCGCTCCTCGGGCGCCGGTGGCCAGCACGTGAACACCACCGACTCTGCGGTGCGTATCACCCACCTGCCGACCAACACCGTGGTGAGCTGCCAGAACGAACGCTCACAGCACGCCAACAAGGACCGCGCCTTCAAGATGTTGCGCGCCAAGCTGTACGAGCTGGAAATGCAGAAGCGCCGCGAGGCCTCCCAGGCCCTGGAAGACACCAAGTCGGACATCGGCTGGGGTCACCAGATCCGCTCCTACGTGCTCGACCAGTCGCGCATCAAGGACCTGCGCACCGGCATCGAGGAGAGCAACTGCGACGCGGTGCTCGACGGCGATCTGGACGAGTTCATCGAGGCCAGCCTGAAACAGGGCCTGTAAGCACATCCCGGGGCATGCGCGTTGCATGCCCCGATTCGAATGCCTGCCTTCGTGCAGACGAAACAACCCGGTGCGCCCCGCGCACCCAGCGATGACGCGGCACCGGCCGCGCCCTGACGGGAAACACAGACACCATGAGCGAACAACCGCTGAACCCGCACGCCCTGCACGAGGAAGAAAACCGCCTGATCGCCCAGCGCAAGGAAAAACTTGCCGCCGAGCGCGCCAAGGGCAATGTCTTCCCCAACGACTTCCGCCGCGACTGCCTGGCTGGCGACATCCTGCAGAACTACGCGGACAAGACCCGGGAAGAGTTGGAAGCGGAGCGCATCCCGGTCAAGGTGGCGGGGCGCATCATGCTCAACCGTGGCGCCTTCATGGTCATCCAGGACACCAGCGCGCGCATCCAGGTGTATGTGGATCGCAAGACCCTGCCGGAAGAGACCCTGGCCGAGATCAAGACCTGGGACCTGGGCGACATCATCGGCGCCGAGGGCACCGTGCAGCGCTCCAACAAGGGCGACCTGTTCGTGCACATGGAGAAGGTACGCCTGCTGACCAAGTCGCTGCGCCCGCTGCCGGACAAGCACCACGGCCTGACCGACACCGAGCAGCGCTATCGTCAGCGCTACGTCGACCTGATCGTCAACGAGGAAACCCGCCAGACCTTCCGCGTGCGTTCCCAGGTCATCGCCCACATCCGCAAGTTCCTCGCCGAGCGCGGCTTCCTCGAAGTGGAAACCCCGATGCTGCAGGTGATCCCGGGCGGCGCGGCGGCCAAGCCGTTCGAGACCCACCACAACGCGCTGGACCTGCCGATGTACCTGCGCATCGCGCCGGAGCTGTACCTCAAGCGCCTGGTGGTCGGGGGCTTCGAGAAGGTCTTCGAAATCAACCGCAACTTCCGCAACGAGGGCGTGTCCACGCGGCACAACCCCGAGTTCACCATGCTCGAGTTCTACCACGCGTACGCGGACTACGAGGACAACATGGACCTCACCGAGGAGCTGTTCCGCGAGCTGGCCCTCGCTGTGCTCGGCAGCACCGACGTGCCCTACGGCGACAAGGTGTTCCATTTCGGCGAGCCGTTCGCACGCCTGTCGGTGTTCGACTCGATCCTCAAGTTCAACCCGGAAATCTCTGCGGACGACCTGCAGGACGTCGAGAAGTGCCGCGCCATCGCCAAGAAGGCGGGCGCCGACGTGAAGGGCTTCGAGGGCCTGGGCAAGCTGCAGACGATGATTTTCGAGGAGCTGGTGGAGCACAAGCTGGAGCAGCCCACCTTCATCACCCGCTACCCGTTCGAAGTCTCGCCGCTGGCGCGTCGCTCCGACGACGATCCCAGCGTCACCGACCGCTTCGAGCTGTTCATCGGCGGCCGCGAGATCGCCAACGCCTACTCGGAGCTCAACGACGCCGAAGACCAGGCCGACCGCTTCATGCAGCAGGTCAAGGACAAGGACGCCGGCGACGACGAGGCCATGCACTTCGATGCCGACTTCGTGCGCGCCCTGGAATACGGCATGCCTCCGACCGCCGGTGAGGGCATCGGCATCGACCGCCTGGTGATGCTGCTGACCAACTCGCCGTCGATCCGCGATGTGATCCTGTTCCCGCACATGCGCCCGCAGAACTGATCGCTCCTACGAGAAACCGCCTTCGGGCGGTTTTTTGTGGGCGTTTGACGGCTGCGCCCGGTGGGCGGAAGATCGCTGCCGCAAGACCACCGACTACGCTTGGTTCACGTCGTTTCGACAAGGAGAGAAGAGCATGCGCATCTCGCGCGCGCTGGTGATGGCGTCGCTGCTGCTGTTGGGCGGCTGCCTGGTGACCTTCCGTGAACCGCTGCCGGCCAGCGAGGCGGCGCCCATTCCGCTGCTTGGCGTCTGGCAGGGCGAGGATGAATGGGGTGATGAGCTGTTCCTGCGCATCAGCCGGGTGGGTAACCACCAGTACCGGGCGGTGCGCACCGAGGGTGATCCGGACAACCTCGACAGCGCCGAAGAATATGGCTTCACCGTTGCCCGCCACGGTCGGCGCTGGTACCTGTCGGCCGGCCTGCCGCGCAAACTGGGCGGAAATTTCGCCATCCTCGGCTTCGAACTGACCCGCGGCGGTGAGCTAGTGCTGTTCAACCTGGACGTGGCGCGCCTGTTGCGGGAAGTCGAGGCCGGGCGGCTGGCCGGCGAAGCGGTGGAAACTGCCGAGGGCGAGGGCGTGCTGATCCGCTCGGCGCTGGCCGAGGTCTTCGGTTACCTGGACGATCCGGCCAACGCCGACGTTTTCGTTGAAGTGGCGCGCCTGCAACGCGTCGAGCAGTGAGGAAGTATGCCGCTGGACCCTTATCAGCAGACGGTGCGTGACCTCTCCGATCGCCTGGTCGAGGCGCAGGCGCCGATCCGTATCCTGGATGCGGTGAAGTGGGACGATTCGGTCCGCCGGGCGTTCCTCGCCTCGGGAGGCCAGCGGCTACCCGAGGTGGACCGCAGCTACTACCACACCCGGCCGCTGGCCTTCGATGCCGAGGCCAAGAAGCGCGAGTTCCAGGAAATCGAGCGGGACATCACCCGTCAGCTCGGCCAGTTCAGCCCGGTCGGGCAGATCATGCGGCGCATGTGCCGCGAGTACCGCATGGTCATTCGCATGTTGGAGGCGCGCGGCACCAGCGATTTCGGGCTGATCTCCCAGGAGCTGTACGGCGCGGCCTCGGACGCCTTCCACGCCGGTGATCCGACGCTGGCCGACCTGGGGCTGATGCTCTCCGACTACCTGAACAACATCGCCAGCCGGGGCGACCTGGCCGATGAGCCCAAGACCCTCAACGCCGCCCAGGCAGTGGAAATCCTCCAGTGGCGCCTGGACCGGGTGTTCGGCGAAGGCGAGGGGGAGGGCGTGGTGCGGGTCTTCGAGTCCGACGGCATCGTCGCTGACGCGGCGGCCGGCGCCGACTACATCAAGATCCGCAGCGACGCGATGTTCAACGAGCGCGACCTGCAGGCTCTGGAAGTGCATGAGGGCCTGGTGCACGTGGGCACCACGCTGAACGGTCTCAATCAGCCGATCTGCACCTTCCTGGCCAAGGGCCCGCCAACCTCCACAGTGACCCAGGAGGGCCTGGCGATTCTCATGGAGGTGATCGCCTTCGCCTCGTACCCGTCGCGCCTGCGCAAGCTGACCAACCGCACCCGGGCCATTCACATGGCCGAGGAGGGCGCCGATTTCATCGACGTCTACCGCTTCTTCCTGGCCCAGGGTTACGGCGAGGACGACAGCTACGGCAACGCCAGCCGCGTGTTCCGCGGCTCGGCGCCGGACGGCCTGCCGTTCACCAAGGACCTGTCCTACCTGAAGGGTTTCATCCTCATCTACAACTACATCCAGCTGGCGGTGCGCCAGGGCAAGCTGGAGCAGATCCCGCTGCTGTTCTGCGGCAAGGCCACTCTGGAAGACATGCGCACCCTGCGCCAGCTGGTGGAGGAGGGGTTGGTGGCGCCGCCCAAGTACCTGCCGGCGCAGTTCCGGGATCTGAACGCGTTGTCGGCCTGGATGTGCTTCTCCAACTTCCTCAACCACCTGAGCCTGGACCGGGTCGAGGCGGATTACGCGAATATCCTCTAGGGTGGGCGCGCCCGAAAAGCCCGCGGACAAGTCCGCTCCCACAGAAACACTGCGGAGCTGTGGGCGGATGTGTCCGCGGGCTTCCAGGTGTGGCCTCCACGCGAGCCGCGCCATCAGGCTTCCCGCTCCGCCCCCGGGCCTATAAGCTTGCCTCCCTTTTCGCTGAATCCGGATACGAGCATGGCCGAGCGCAATCTCATCCCCTACATCCTCACCGCCGTGGGTTCCGTGGTGGGTACCGTCGCGGTACTCAGCTACTACGGCTACGTGCATTTCGCCAAGCCGCAGGACGCGCTGCTGCTGGCGGAGTTCACCATGCTCAAGACCGTGCCCGGGGAGGATTACCGGCTGTCCCTGAAGCCGGCGGACCAGGTTGCCCAGTGCATTGATGGCGTGCTGGTGCTGTTCGACACCAGGCAGAAAGGCCTCACTGGCGTGCTGGTCGATGACCGCAAGCAGGCGGTGCGCTGCATGGGTCAGGAAACCCCGCAGGTCATCACCGAGTAAGCGGGATCAGTGGGGCTTCTGCCCCTCGCTGAGGCGCTGCAGGTACTGCCGGGACAGCGCCAGGAAGCGTGGGGTGGGACCGATGTCCTCGTAGAGCGGATCGCCCTGTTCGTCCACCGCCACCACCTTGCTGCCCTTGACGTAGGGCAGACTGGCTTCCAGTTCCTCCAGGGCGGCTGACACCAGCTCGCCCAGCAGCACCTCCACGTTGCGCTTGGGGTACATCTCGGCCAGCGCGTTGAGGCGCGCGGCCGACTCCAGGTCCAGGTGCAGGCAATAGGTTTCCTGGGTCAACTGGCCCCTGGCGTTCTGTTCCCAGTGCCCGATCAGTTCGCGAATCTTCATGGCGTGTCCTCCACGCATCCGTTGTCTATTGCAAGGCTAGTTCAGCCCGTGGTCGGCGCGGCGGCTTGTAATTGTCTGTCGCACTGTTCAGGCTGGATGCATCGCGCCTGGAGGAGCAGCCATGACGGAGATCGACGCACGCCTGCGAGAAGAGGTTCACCTGCTGGGTGAACTGCTTGGCGAGACCATTCGTGCCCAGCTGGGCGACGCCTTCCTGGACAAGATCGAACGCATTCGCACCGGTGCCAAGGGCGGGCGGCGGGGTTCCCAGGCCGCCGCCGATCAGTTGGGCGAGACCCTGGACGGCCTGCGCGAGGATGAGTTGCTGCCGGTGGCGCGGGCCTTCAACCAGTTCCTCAACCTGGCCAATATGGCCGAACAGCACCACCAGGTGCGCCGCCAGGCACCGGGCGAGCCGGAGCCGTTCGAAAACCGTGTGCTGGACGAGCTGCTGCCGCGCCTGCTGGCCGGCGGCGCCGATCCCGCGGAGCTGGCGAGCCGGCTGGCAGGTCTGGATATCGAGCTGGTGCTCACCGCGCATCCCACCGAAGTGGCGCGCCGCAGCCTGATTCAGAAATACGATGCCATCGCCGCCGAGCTGGCTGCGAGCGATCACGACGACCTCACCGAGCGCGAGCGGGCCGCCAGCCGGCTGCGCCTGCGCCGCCTGATCGCCGAGGCCTGGCACACCGAGGAAATCCGCCGCCAGCGGCCCACGCCGCTGGACGAGGCCAAGTGGGGCTTCGCGGTTATCGAGCATTCCCTGTGGCGCGCGGTGCCTGACATGCTGCGCGATCTCGACGACGCGCTCCTGACCCACTGCGGCCAGCGCCTGCCGTTGGAGGCGGTGCCGGTGCGCTTCGCTTCCTGGATGGGTGGCGACCGCGACGGCAATCCGAACGTCACCGCCGAGGTCAGCCGCCAGGTGCTGCTGCTGGCGCGCTGGATGGCGGCCGACCTGCACCTGCGCGACATCGACCGGCTGCAGGTCGAATTGTCCATGCAGGATGCCAGCGCCGAGTTGCGAGACGCCGTGGGTGATCACGCAGAGCCCTACCGGGTGCTGCTCAAGCCGTTGCGCGAGCGCCTGCGTATTACCCGTGACTGGGCCGAGGCCTGCCTGCGCCGACCGGTGCCGGAGCCCGAAGGCGTTTTGCGCGACCAGCACGAGCTGTATGCGCCGCTGGCGCTCTGTTACCGCTCGCTGTGCGCGTGCGGCATGGCGGTGATCGCCGATGGCCGCCTGCTCGACTGCCTGCGCCGGGCGGCGGTGTTCGGTCTGCACCTGGTGCGCCTGGACATCCGCCAGGAAGCCGGCCGTCACGCGGCCGCGCTGGACGAGATCACCCGCTTCCTCGGCCTGGGCCATTACTCGGAGTGGGACGAGGCGCAGCGTCTCGACTTCCTGGTGCGCGAGCTGGACAACCCGCGTCCGCTGCTGCCGGTCGACCAGCCGCTGGCAACGGAGAACGCCGAGGTGCTCGCTACCTGCCGGCTGATCGCCGCGACGCCGGCAGCGGCCCTCGGCTCCTACGTCATCTCCATGGCCGGCGCCGCCTCGGATGTGCTGGCGGTGCAGCTGCTGCTCAAGGAGGCCGGCCTGCGTCGGCCGATGCGCGTGGTGCCGCTGTTCGAAA
>NZ_JBOY01000104.1:0-11022 GCF_000647775.1 Pseudomonas sp. RL
GGGTCCAGGTTGCCGTAGGCCCTGCCGATCGAGCGGTATTCCTCGTAATCGGCACGGCTAGTACGGAAGTGGCCGCAGGCGATTTGCAGGCTGGGGAAATAGGCCAGCTCCACCTGTTCCGGGCGGCTCGACAATGGATGCACAGTGGCGCTCGGCAGGCTGGCGCGGGCCGCATAGGTAGTCAGGCGATAATCCACCAGTTCTTGTACCAGCTCACTCAGCGGCGCTATCGCCGCCTCCTCGACCGGGACATTGCCGATAAACAGTCCCTCTTCAACGCTGAAATAGCGGCCACCGCTCCAGGCGCTGATTGGATTCTTTTTCCAATAGGCCAACCAATCGCCGGGCGCCCCACTCATGCCTTGATAGTCGTCGGGCAGATCGCCGAGCAACGGGCGACGGCGCTGCAGCACCTGCCAGGAACGTTCGGCCAGCCGCTTCAGGCTGACCGCCTCGCGCCAGCCATCCAGTTCCAGAAATGCCTCCAGCAAGACCATCTTGTAGCTCTTGGTCATGGCGGTGGTTTCCAGCTCGCGCAGGAAGTCACCATGCTTGCCGATGATCGTGCGCTCTGCTTCCGACAGTTCGCTTTCCTCGGCGGCCACCAGGGCGAACCAATGTCCAAACTGGCGGCGCATGTCTTGTAGGCTGGCGCCCGAACGATAGAACTCCGTCAGGCTGGGCCGCCGGCCCAAGGTATCGCGCAGGCTGCGGTAGTCGGTTTGCAGGCTATCGCTGTCCAGCGACTTGAGGAAATCGA
The DNA here is from genome assembly GCF_000647775.1 of Pseudomonas sp. RL. Taxonomy (NCBI): domain Bacteria; kingdom Pseudomonadati; phylum Pseudomonadota; class Gammaproteobacteria; order Pseudomonadales; family Pseudomonadaceae; genus Pseudomonas; species Pseudomonas sp. RL. Next base: position 761 of record NZ_JBOY01000104.1, read on the forward strand.
TAAAGCGCAGGTCGTAGTTCACGAAGCAGCCTTCCGGCAACTCCAGTCGACCCTGTTCCGCCTGACGGGCGAACTCGGCCAATTGGCGGCGGTTCATGCTCTGGTTCATCAACGCCATTGGCTTGTGCAGGAAGCTCTGGTGGTTGGCGACGAAATCCAGCACCACCAGTTTGTCCTTGCCCTCAGCCTTGCGCAGACCGCGCCCGAGTTGTTGCAGAAAGAGGATTTTCGATTCGGTGGGACGCAGCATCATCACCGTATCAATCACCGGCAAGTCGACGCCTTCGTTGAACAGGTCGACGGAGAACAGCACCTGCAACTCCCCAGCGCGTAATTGCTCCAGCGCTTCGCCCCGCGACAAATGCGAGTCCGCGTACACCGCCGCCGCACGGATGCCTTCTTTGCGGAAATGCTCGGCCATGTAATCGGCGTGCCGGGTGGAGACGCAAAACGCCAAGGTGCGCGCTTGCGCATGCAAGCGCCACTGGCTCAGTGCATGCCGGGCGCGGCCGAGGGTGGCCAGTTTGTTGGCCAAAAGCTCGGGATCGAAGCGGCCGTTGCGCCACGGAATGCCCTGGTAATCCACGTCACTGTCGAAGATGCCGTAGTAGTGGAACGGCACCAGCAGCCTCTCGCTCACGCCGCTAAACAGATCGCTTTCGTAGACCAGGTTGTCATCGCACAGCGCAAGAATATTGGCGTTGTCGGTGCGATCTGGCGTCGCGGTCAGGCCAAGCAGGAATGCAGGTACGAAATGCTGCAGCAGGCGGTGATAGGTCGGCGCCGAGGCGTGGTGAAATTCGTCGACCACGATGTAATCGAAGTGTTGAGGCCTGAAGCGCTCCAAGTGCTCGAGCTTGCCGAGCGTTTGCACCGACGCGCACAGGACGTCGACCTGACTGTCGCGCTGCTGGCCGCGATAGAAGCCGACCCGCGCCGAGGGCTGAATGCGCGTGAAGGTCGCCGCCGCCTGATTGAGGATTTCCTCGCGGTGGGCAACGAACAGCACGCGACGCGCGCCCATTTGCTTGACGTCGAAGGCGGCCAGCCAGGTTTTACCTAAGCCCGTAGCCAACACCACCAGCCCACGCATATAGCCTTGCTCACGGGTAGCGCGTAGCGCGTGCAGCGCTTCCTGCTGCACCTTGCTAGGCACCGGCGGGGGTTCATGTTCGGTGCTGCCCGGCTCGATCTGCTGCACAGGCTTGATGCGCCGCCGCTCATAGGCGTCGATCCACGCATCGCTCAGCGTGATGCAACGCGGGTGTTCGAACAGTTCATCGAAACGCCGGCAGGCCTCCAGATAGCCATCGTCACCGGGGTAATTGATTCGATAGTTCCACTCCAGTCCCTGCTGCAGCGCCTGCCGGCTGATATTGCTGGAGCCAATAAACGCGCGCCCCCAGTCCAGCCCGCTGAACAGGTAGGCCTTGAGATGAAAACTGCTGCCAGCGCTCTGGTAGATGCGCACCTGCGCGCCCTGCTCGGCCAGCAGCATTAGTAGGCGCAAGGCCTCCGGGTCGGTGACGTCCAGATAATCGCTAGTCAGGATGCGCACCTGCGCGGAAGGCAGCGCCGCCTCGTTGCGCTGCAGCGATTCCAGCAGGTCGGGCAATAACAGACGCAGGCCGGTGGTCTTGATGAAGGCCACCGCCATGTCGACCCGGTGCGCTTGGTGAATGGCGGCGCACAGGTACGGCAGGAAGGGATTGTCGTCGCCGCCGGTCACCAGTTTGCTGGCGGCCTTATGCAGCAGGACGTTCAGCCACTGTTCATCCCGGCCCGGCCGCTGGTCCGGAGTCAGCCAACAGGTCGTGCGACTCAGGCTGGGAAGCGTCCGGGTCCACACGCCAATGCGTGTTTCATCCGCATCGGTGAAGTGGCGGCCATGGTGTTGGCGTTCGCCCTGCCCCCATTTGAAGCTGCAATACAGCAATCCGCCAGGCTTGAGCGCCCGCCACAGGCGCGCAAAGGCCTCTGGCAATTGGCGTTCGGGCACGTGCAGCAAGCTGGCGCAGGCCCAGATGCCGTCATAGCGTTCGATCTCCTCAACCTCATCGAAGCGCTTTACCGGAACGGTGAAGCCCAGCAGTTGGCTGGCACGGCTGGCCAATTGTTCGCTGGCATCGAAGGCGCTGACCTGATAGCCCTGCTTCTGAAACGCCCGGGCATCGCGGCCGGAGCCGCAACCAGCATCGAGAATACGGGCATTAACCGGCAACCCGGCAAGGAAGGGCACGTAAAGGCTGCGCATGTCGACGTGCAGCGTGTCGTCGACGAATTGCTGGGCGTGGCGGTTGTAATAGGCCTCGGTACTGCTCACCTAAACACTCCGAAAAAGCTGACTGCCAGGCTTCAGCCCGCAGCTTGGATAGGGAGGCAGAGCATTGGAAGGCTGCAGCGGTAGAAACCATCCCTTGGGTGCCACGATCTGCCATGAGATCGCCACCTTATGCGTGTCTTCATGTACGGGTAAAGGGCGACATGCGGTTGAGCTGCGATCCCCCCACCAGAGGCATCGCTCTATCGCCCATCGTGCATTTCCGCACACCCCCTATGCACCAACCCACATTGATGTCGGCAATTCTGCACCCTAGGATCAAGTCAAAGGCTCACACCCATCCCATAACAAAATCTTCAGGACGGACAGCCCATGCCCCAGCCCAGTGTCATTCCAACCGTCAAACTCCTGATCGGCGGCAAGCTGGTCGAGTCGTCCACCAGTCACTGGCGCGATGTCGTCAATCCGGCCACGCAGGAGGTGCTGGCGCGGGTGCCCTTCGCCACCGAGGCGGAGATGAACGCGGCGGTCGCCAGCGCCAAGGAGGCCTTCAAGACCTGGCGCAAGACGCCGATCGGCGCGCGGGCGCGGATCTTCCTCAAGTATCAGCAGTTGATCCGCGAGCACATGCAGGAGCTGGCGGCGATCCTCACCGCCGAGCAGGGCAAGACCCTGCCGGATGCCGAGGGCGATGTGTTCCGCGGCCTGGAGGTGGTCGAGCATGCCGCCGGCATCGGCAACCTGCAGCTGGGTGAGCTGGCCAACAACGTGGCCGGCGGCGTGGACACCTATACCCTGCAGCAGCCGCTGGGCGTGTGCGCCGGCATCACGCCATTCAACTTCCCGGCAATGATTCCGCTGTGGATGTTTCCGATGGCCATCGCCACCGGCAACACCTTCGTGCTCAAGCCGTCCGAGCAGGACCCGATGGTCACCATGCGCCTCGCCGAGCTGGCCCTGGAGGCCGGCGTGCCGCCGGGCGTGCTCAACGTCATCCATGGCGGCGCCGACGCGGTGAACCTGATCTGCGATCACCCGGATATCAAGGCCGTCTCGTTCGTCGGCTCGACCAGGGTCGGCACCCACGTCTACAACCGCGCCAGCCAGGCCGGCAAGCGCGTGCAGTGCATGATGGGCGCGAAGAACCACGGCATCGTGCTGCCCGATGCGCACAAGGAGCAGACCCTCAACAACCTGGTCGGCGCCGCCTTCGGCGCGGCCGGCCAGCGCTGCATGGCGCTGTCGGTGGTGATCCTGGTCGGCGAGGCGCAGGACTGGCTGCCGGATCTGGTGGCCAAGGCCAGGACCCTGAAGGTGAATGCCGGTGTCGAGGGCGGCACCGACGTCGGCCCGGTGGTGTCCCGCGCGGCGCTGGAGCGCATCGGCGCGCTGATCGAGCGTGGCATCGGCGAAGGCGCCGAACTGGTGCTGGATGGCCGCCAGCCGCAGGTGGCCGGCTACCCGCAGGGCAATTTCATTGCGCCGACGATCTTCTCCGGGGTCACCGCCACGATGGACATCTACCGCGAGGAAATCTTCGGCCCGGTGCTCTGCGTGATGCAGGCCGCCAGCCTCGATGAGGCCATCGCGCTGGTCAACGCCAACCCCAACGGCAACGGCACGGCGCTGTTCACCCGCTCCGGCGCGGCGGCGCGGCACTTCCAGGAAGAGATCGACGTCGGCCAGGTCGGCATCAACGTGCCGATCCCGGTGCCGGCGCCGATGTTCTCCTTCAGCGGCTCGCGCGCCTCCAAGCTCGGCGACCTCGGGCCCTACGGCAAGCAGGCGGTGCAGTTCTACACGCAGACCAAGACGGTGACCCAGCGCTGGTTCGACGAGAACGAAGTCGGCGGCGCGGTGAACACCACCATCACGCTGAAATGACCGACAGCGGCGCCCCGCCTGTGCGCCGGCGCCGCTGCACTCGCCGCCAACAACAACAAGGAACACGGCCATGCATATCGGTTTTCTCGGACTCGGCAACATGGGCGGGCCGATGGCTCGCAACCTGCTCAAGGCTGGCCATCGGCTCAGCGTCTATGACCTTTCCGCTGCGGCGGTGGCCGGGCTGGTGGAAGCCGGCGCGCAGCCGGCCGCCTCTCCCGTCGAGATCGCCCGGGCGGGTGTCGAGGCGATCATCACCATGCTGCCGGCCGCCGCGCAGGTGCGGCAGGTCTACCTCGGCGATGACGGGCTGCTGGCCCATGTACCGGCCGGGGTGCTGCTGATCGACTCCTCCACCATCGACCCGATGAGCGCCCGTGAAGTGGCCGCCGCCGCTGCCCGCAACGGCAATCCGATGGTCGATGCGCCGGTGTCCGGCGGCACCGTCGGCGCCGCGGCCGCTACCCTGACCTTCATGGTCGGCGGCAGCGAGGCGCAGTTCCAGCAGGCCCAGCCGATCCTCTCGGCGATGGGCAGGAACATCGTCCACTGCGGCGCCAGCGGCAACGGCCAGGTGGCCAAGGTCGCCAACAACATGCTGCTGGGCATCTCGATGATCGGCGTCGCCGAGGCCATGTCGCTGGGCGTGGCGCTGGGCATGGACGCCAAGGTGCTGGCCGGGGTGATCAATTCCTCCAGCGGCCGCTGCTGGAGCTCGGAGGTCAACAACCCGTTCCCCGGCGTGCTGGAGAACGGCCCGGCGTCGCGCGGCTACAGCGGCGGCTTCGGCACCGACCTGATGCTCAAGGACCTCGGCCTGGCCAGCGAGGCGGCCAAGCAGGTGCGCCAGCCGGTGATCCTCGGCGCGCTCGCCCAGCAGCTCTACCAGGCCAGCAGCCTGCGCGGCCAGGGGGCGCTGGACTTCTCGGCGATCATCCGCCTGTACCGCCCGGAGGACGCGACATGAGCCAGGACGCTCCGATCCTCGTCGAGCTGCGCAACCGCGTCGGCTATCTGACCCTCAACCGCCCCGCCGGGCTGAACGCGCTGACGCTGCCGATGGTGCGCATCCTGCATCGCCAGCTGCAAGCCTGGGCGGACGATCCGCAGGTGGTCGCCGTGGTGCTGCGCGGCGCGGGGGAGAAGGCCTTCTGCGCCGGCGGCGACATCCGCTCGCTGTACGACAGCTACCGCAATGGCGAACGCCTGCACCGGGATTTCTTCGTCGAGGAGTACGCGCTGGACCAGTACATCCACGCCTACGCCAAGCCGCTGCTGGCGTTGATGCACGGCTTCGTGCTCGGCGGCGGCATGGGGCTGGTGCAGGGCGCGGCGCTGCGGGTGATTGGCGAACGCACGCGCATGGGCATGCCGGAAACAGCCATCGGCTATTTCCCGGACGTGGGCGCCAGCTACTTCCTGTCGCGCCTGCGCGGCAACCTCGGCATCTACCTGGGCGTGACCGGCAACCAGGTCGACTGCGCCGATGCACTGTATGCCGGACTCGCCGATTACTGCCTGCCCGAGGCGCGCTTCGCCGAACTGGAACGGCGCCTGGACGAGCAGGACTGGAGCATGCCGGCCACCCTGGTGCTGACCGCCCTGCTCGCCGAGCTGGGCAGCCAGGAGCTGCCGGATCCCTCCTTCAGCGCTCTGTTGCCGGCCATCGAGCAGCACTTCGCCCACGACAGCATCGCCGCCATCCGCGCGTCCCTGGCGAGCGAAAGCCGTGACGCCTACCGTGACTGGGCGGCGCACACCCTGCAGGTGATCGACAGCCGTTCGCCGCTGGCCGTCAGCGTCACCCTGGAAATGCTCCGGCGCGGTCGCGCGCTGTCGCTGGCCGAGTGCTTTCGCCTGGAGCTGCAGCTGGGCCGCCAGTGGTTCGACCGGGGCGACATCATCGAAGGCATCCGCGCGCTGATCGTCGACAAGGACAAGAACCCGAACTGGAACCCGCCGACACTGGCCGAGGTGACCCCCCAACGCATTGCCGCTTTCTTTGCCGGCGCCTGAACGAGGATCAGCCCCATGCATGACATCGAACTGACCGAAGAGCAGCGCATGATCCGCGACCTGGCGCGCGACTTCACCCGCGCCGAGATCGCGCCGAACGCCCAGGCCTGGGAAAAGGCCGCCTGGATCGACGACGCCACGGTGGCCAAACTGGGCGAGCTGGGTCTGCTCGGCATGATCGTCCCCGAGCGCTGGGGCGGCAGCTATATCGACTACGTCGCCTACGCCCTCGCGGTGGAGGAAATCTCCGCCGGCGACGGCGCCCTGGGCACGCTGATGTCCGTCCACAGCTCGGTGGGCTGCGGCCCCATCCTCAACTACGGCACGCCCGAGCAGCAGGACACCTGGCTGCCGGAGCTGGCCAGCGGTCGCGCCATCGGCTGCTTCGCCCTCACCGAGCCGCAGGCCGGCTCCGAGGCGCACAACCTGCGCACCCGCGCGGTGCTGGACAACGGCGACTGGGTACTCAACGGCACCAAGCAGTTCGTCAGCAACGGCAAGCGGGCGAAGATCGCCGTCGTGTTTGCCGTCACCGATCCGGAGCTGGGCAAGAAGGGCCTGTCGGCCTTTCTGGTGCCCACCGACACGCCCGGCTTCATCGTCGACCGCACCGAGCACAAGATGGGCATCCGCGCCTCCGACACCTGCGGCGTGACGTTGCGCGACTGCCGGGTGCCGGCCGCCAACCTGCTCGGCCCGCGCGGCAAGGGCCTGGCCATCGCGCTGTCCAACCTGGAGGGCGGGCGCATCGGCATCGCCGCCCAGGCGCTGGGCATCGCCCGGGCCGCCTTCGAAGCGGCGCTGGTCTATGCCCGCGAGCGCATCCAGTTCGACAAGCCGATCATTGAGCACCAGAGCGTCGCCAACCTGCTGGCCGACATGCACACCCGGATCAACGCCGCGCGCCTGCTGATCCTGCACGCCGCGCGGTTGCGCAGCGCCGAACGGCCGTGCCTGTCGGAAGCCTCGCAGGCCAAGCTGTTCGCCTCGGAAATGGCCGAGTACGTCTGCTCCAAGGCCATGCAGATCCATGGCGGCTACGGCTACCTGGAGGACTACCCGGTGGAACGCTACTACCGCGACGCGCGCATCACGCAGATCTACGAGGGCACCAGCGAGATCCAGCGCCTGCTGATCGCCCGCGAGCTGCGCAACTACGGCGTCTAGGCACGGCGCCGCTGGAGACAGGGAGGAACGACGGCTTCGATCTGCACGCGCACGGGCGGCCGGTCCGCTCCGCGTCGGCCCCGGGCATCGGGGCCGCATCCGAGACAACAACAATAAGGACGACGACGATGCTTACTGGAACGATGCAACAGACCCCGCTGATGCTCAGCGCCATCCTCACCCACGCCGCCATGGCCCACGGCGACCGGGAAATCGTCTCGCGGCTGGTCGACGAACCCCTGTGGCGCTACGACTACGCGGGCCTGGCCAGACGCGCCGGCCAGGCCGCCTCGATGCTGCACCGCATCGGCGTGCGGGCCGGCGACATGGTCTCCTCCCTGGCCTGGAACACCCACCGTCACTTCGAGCTGTTCTTCGCCGTGCCCGGCATCGGCGCCGTGCTGCACACCGCCAATCCGCGGCTGTCCGACGAGCAGATCATCTATACGCTCAACCACGCCGGCAGCGGCGTGCTGCTGTTCGACCGCAACTTCCTGGCCCTGGTCGAACGCCTGCGCCCGAAGCTGGAGCGCATCCACACCTTCATCATGCTGTCCGATGCGCAGCGCACCGAGCCGGGCGCGGTCGGCGCGCTGAGCTATGAAACGCTGATCGCCGACGCGCCGCCGCTCACCGCCTGGCCGCAGTTCGACGAGAACGCCGGCGCCATCCTCTGCTACACCTCCGGTACCACCGGGCACCCGAAGGGCGTGCTCTACAGCCACCGCTCCATCGTCCTGCACGCCATGGCGGCGGGGCTCAGCGGCGCCTTCGGCTTCTCGGCGTTCGACTGCATCATGCCCTGCTCCTCGCTGTATCACGGCACCGCCTGGGGCGTGCCCTTCACCGCGGCCATCAACGGCTGCAAGTTTGTCCTGCCGTGCGACAAGATGGATGGCGCCAGCCTGCAGGAGCTGATCCAGAACGAGGGTGTAACCTTCTCCGGCGGCGTGCCGACCATCTGGACCATGTACCTGGACTACCTGGAACGCACCGGGGAAGACGCCGGCAAGCTGGAGCGCCTGGTGATCGGCGGTTCGGCGGTGCCCAGGGTCATGGCGCAGAAATTCCAGACCCGCTACGGGGTGAGCGTGCGCCAGCTGTGGGGCATGACCGAGACCAGCCCGCTGGGCGTGGTCGCCACGCCGACGCCGAAGCTCGAGGCGCTGGGCCAGGCCGCCGCCGATGAGGTGATCTGGACGCGCCAGGGGCGCCTGCAGTTCGGCATCGAGCTGAAGATCGTCGACGAGTCGGGCCGCGAGCTGCCCCATGACGGCGTCAGTTCCGGCAACCTGCTGGTGCGCGGTCCCTGGACGGTGGAGCGCTACTTCCGCAGCGAAACCAGCGCGCTGGACGCGGACGGCTGGTTCAACACCGGCGACATCGCCACCCTGGACGCCAACGGCTTCATGCGCATCACCGACCGCAGCAAGGACGTGATCAAGTCCGGCGGCGAATGGATCAGCTCCATCGACATCGAGAACATCGCCGTGGGCTGCCCGGGCGTGCGCATCGCCGCGGTGGTCGGCGTCACCCATCCCAAGTGGGAGGAACGCCCGGTGCTGATCATCGAGCCCCACGACGGCGTGGAGATCTGCGTCACCACGGTGCTCGGCCACCTGGAGCCGCACATCGTCAAATGGTGGATGCCGGACGCGGTGATCATCGACACGGTGCCGCTCACCGCCACCGGCAAGATCGACAAGAAGCGGCTGCGCGACCGCTATCGCGCGTACCTGCTCGATCTGGAGACCGGTGAAACGAGCGCGGCGAGCCTGTAGCGGCGACGTGGTGGATGTGGAAAGCGACATCCACCCTACGGATAACCTGAAACCGGGAGCACGCCATGCCGGACACCCCTCGCCAAGGCCCGCTGCGCGGCCTGCGCGTACTGGAATTCGCCGGCATCGGCCCCGGCCCGCATTGCGCCATGCTGCTCGCCGACCTCGGCGCCGAGGTGCTGCGCATCGAGCGCGAGGGCGGCAACGGCTGGCCCAATCCGGTGGTCGATCGCGGTCGCAAGCGGCTGACCCTGGATATCCGTAGCGATGCCGGGCGCGAGCGCTGCCTGGCGCTGGCCGAGAACGCCGATGTGCTGATCGAGGGCTTCCGCCCCGGCGTGATGGAACGCCTCGGGCTCGGCCCGCAGCCGATGCACGCGCGCAATCCGCGCCTGGTGTACGGGCGCATGACCGGCTGGGGCCAGGACGGCCCGCTGGCCCACAGCGCCGGGCATGACATCAACTACCTGGCCCTCAGCGGCGCGCTGGCCGCCATCGGCACGCCCGGCGGGCCGGCGACTCCGCCGCTCAACCTGGTCGGCGACTTCGGCGGCGGCTCGCTGTACCTGGCGTTCGGCATCCTCGCCGCGCTGTGGGAGCGCGAACGCTCGGGCCAGGGTCAGGTGGTCGATGCAGCCATCGTCGACGGCGTGTCCTCGATGATGAGCTTCTTCGCCGGCCTGCTGCCCGGCGGCAGGATTTCCCTGGAGCGCGAACGCAACCTGCTGGGCGGCGCCGCCCCGCATTACCGCTGCTACCGCTGCGCCGACGGCCGCGAGATCGCCATCGGCCCGCTGGAGCCGCAGTTTCTGGCCGAGCTGCTGCGGCGCATCGAGGCGCCGGCGGAGCTGCTCGCCGGCTGCGCCGACCCGACCGACTGGCCCGAACAGGGCCGCCAGCTCGCCGAATTGTTCGCCGGCAAGACGCAGGCCGAGTGGTGCGCGCTGCTGGAAGGCAGCGACGCCTGTTTCGCCCCGGTACTGACCCTGGCCGAGGCCGCGCGGCATCCGCACATGCGCCAGCGTGGCGTGTACCGCGACATCGACGGCGTGCTGCATGCCGCCCCGGCGCCGCGCTTCTCGCGCACGCCGGGCGCGATCCGGGGCTCAGTGGCGGCGAGCGACTGGGACTGA
>NZ_JBOY01000105.1:0-32059 GCF_000647775.1 Pseudomonas sp. RL
GTTCTTCACGTAGACCTTCCAGCTGCACGAGCCGGTGCAGTTCACCCCGTGGGTGGAGCGCACGATCTTGTCGTACTGCCAGCGCTGGCGATAACCATCTTCCCATTCGCGGTTTTCGTCACGGGTTTCGCCATGGCCGTCGGCGAACTCCGGCGGGCGCTTGGTGAGGTACTTCAGGCGGTCAATGAAATGACTCATGTTTTTTCCTCCTGAACGGGGCTCAGGCAGACCCCGCTGGGTGCTGAAGCGTCAGCAGGGCACCTCCGCAGAGCGGCGGGTGTAGTAGAACCAGGTCAGAGCGATGCACAGGCCGTAGAAAAGGATGAAGCCGTACAGTGCCGCCGCCGCGCTGCCGGTTAGAGCCAGCGATGTGCCGTAGGCCTTGGGGATGAAGAACGCGCCGTAGGCGGCCACCGCCGAGATGAAGCCGACCGCGGCGGCGGACTCCTTCTCCGCCTGGCGTTGCTGCTCGGCGGGCGGTAGCTGGGGGGTCAGGCGGGGCGTCTGGTGTCGAAAGATCGCCGGGATCATCTGGGTGGTACTGGCGTTGCCCACGCCGGAGAAGAAGAACAGCAGCAGGAACATGGCGAAGAAACCGGCGAAGCTGCGCGCCTCGAGGAAGAACAGCACGCCCAGCACGCACGCGGCCATGGCCACGTATACCCAGAAACTTACCCGCGCGCCACCGAAGCGATCGGCCAGTCCGCCGGACAGTGCGCGGCTCAGGGCTCCGACCAGCGGACCGAGGAAGGCGAACTTCAGCACATCAACCCCGGGGAACAGGTTGCCGGCCAGCAGTGGGAAGGCGGCGGAAAAGCCGATGAAGCTGCCGAAGGTGCCGGTGTACAGCACGCTCATCAGCCAGGTGTGCTTGCGCTTGAAGATCACCAGTTGGTCGGCGAACGAGGACTTGGCACTGGCGATGTCGTTCATGCCGAACCAGGCCGCCAGGGTGGCCAGGAGTATGAAGGGTACCCAGATGAATCCGGCGTTCTGCAGCCACAGCGGCTGGCCGCTTTCCGTCAACGCCGGCTCGCCGCCCAGGGCGCCGAATACACCCATGGTGATGACGACCGGCACCAGGAATTGCATGACGCTGACGCCCAGGTTGCCAAGGCCGGCATTCAGACCCATGGCCTTGCCCTTGGAGGCCTTGGGGTAGAAGAAGGAGATGTTGGCCATGCTGGAGGAGAAATTGCCGCCGCCCAGGCCGCAGAGCAGGGCGAGGATCAGCATCACCAGGTATGGGGTGTCCGGGTTCTGCACGGCGACGCCGATCCACAGCGCCGGCAGCAACAGCGAAGCGGTCGACAGCGCGGTCCAGCGTCTGCCTCCGAAAATCGGCACCATGAAGCTGTAGAAGATGCGCAGTGTCGCGCCGGACAGGCCGGGCAGGGCGGCCAGCCAGAACAGCTGGTTAGGGGTGTAGTCGAAGCCCACCTGGGGCAGCCGGGCGACCACCACCGACCAGACCATCCAGATGGCGAAGCCCAGCAGCAGGTTAGGAATCGAGATCCACAGGTTGCGCCGGGCAATGCGCTCGCCGGTTTCGCTCCAGAAAGTGGGGTCCTCCGGGCGCCAGTCCCGCAGCACCAGGCTGCCGGGGGTGGACAGTTCCGGCAGGTCGCTGATTTCGCGCTGCGCCGGCCACTCGACCCGCTCGGCCATGCGGATCGCGTAATGCATCCAGGCCAAAGCGCCGGCGGCGATCAGGAACAGCAGCATGAAGGTGCTCTGCCAGATGCCGACCACATCGTTGAGCATGCCGAAGGTCAGCGGCAGGAAGAAGCCGCCCAGGCCGCCGACCATGCCCACCACGCCGCCGACGATGCCGACGTGACGGGGGTAGTAGGCGGGGATGTGTTTGAACACCGCAGCCTTGCCCAGCGACATGAAGAAGCCCAGCACCATGGTCAGCAGCGCGAAGCCGACGACATTGAGGGTCAGGGAAAAACTGATCTCGCCTTCGACACCGGTGACGGTGTAGTGGGTCGGCGGGTAGCTGAGCAGGAAGGTACAGAGCACCGAGGCGGTCAACGTCCAGTACATCACCCGGCGCGCGCCGTAGCGGTCCGACAGCCAGCCGCCCAGGATGCGAAATACCGAGGCCGGCACTGTATAGAGCGCAGCCACCATGCCGGCTGCGGCCAGGCTCAGCCCGTAGACCTCCATCAGGTAGTGGGGCAGCCAGAGTGCCAGGGCGATGAAAGCGCCGAACACGAAGAAGTAATAGAGGGAAAAGCGCCACACGCGCATTTCGGCGAGCGGCGCCAGTTGCTGTGCCAGGGGCATCGCCTCGGCGCGGCGCTGGCTGCTCTGCGGATCGGGGCGGGCCAGCAGGATAAAGCCCAGTCCCGTGGCTGCCAGCACGCTGGCATAGACCAGGGCGGTGCCTTGCCAGCCGAGTGCCAGCAGCAGGAAGGGCGCGACGAAGTTGGTCAAGCCAGCGCCCACGTTGCCGGCACCGAAGATGCCCAGCGCCGTGCCCTGGCGTTCAGGTTCGAACCAGGCCGAGGTATAGGCCACGCCGACGCTGAAACCACCGCCGGCCAGGCCGATGCCCAGCGCGCCGATCAACAGCATTGGGTAGCTGCTGGCGAAGGTCAGCAGATAGATGCACAGCGCGGAAACCAGCATCAGCAGGCCGAAGACCCAGCGACCACCGTAACGGTCGGTCAGCCAGCCCAGTAGGGGGCGGGTCAGCGAGCCCGAGAGCACCGGTGTGGCCATCAGCAGGCCAAGCTGGGTGTCGCTAAGGGTGAATTCGTTCTTGATCTGCAGGCCCAGAATGGAAAAGACCGTCCAGACTGCGAAACAGAGCGTGAAGGCGAAAGTGGACAGGGTCAGCGCGCGGTATTGAGCCCGGCGCGAGACCGGCATAGGCATCGGCATGGTGCTTGCTCCCGTCCCGTTGCATCGGGCGCTGCGCCCGAAGGTCTTGCCTGCGCAGGCGCCACACAGCCAAGGCTGCGCCAAAGTGCTTTTGAGCGTAGACAGCGAAGCCATGGCGGGCAAACCGGGTCTCGCCGCCCGTCCGCTGGCAGCTGCGTTTGCCGAACTGCTTGGCTGGAGAGCGGTTCCATACCTGTGAAGGAAAAGGGAAGTTGAGCAATGGGGTGGTGTATGAGCCTTGAAAAAAAACCTGCGCCGGATGATCAGGTCAGTCGCTATCTGCACGGCCTGGATTTTCCCGCTGATCGCGATCGGTTGATTCGCAAGGCCAGGGAGAACGGTGCCAGCGAGGCGGTGCTGCGCATGCTGGAGGCCCTGCCGGCGCAGGATTTCGGCAGCATGGCGGAGATCCTTAAGCGTTACGAGCGGCGTTGAGCGGTTGCGAGATGACCAGTTATGTCGTGCATTTCACCGGCCCGATCAATTCTTCCACTACCGGACAGTTGATCGATAAATGCACCAAGGCGGTGCAGCAGGAAGCCAGCGAGCTGGTGATCAAGATCGCGACGATGGGCGGGGAGTGCAGCTACGGCTTTTCGCTGTTCAATTTCCTGATGTCGCTGCCTGTTCCGGTGCATACCCACAACCTGGGTACTGTGGAATCCATGGGCAACATCATCTTCCTTGCCGGGGAGCGGCGCACGGCGAGTCGGTTCAGCAAGTTCCTGTTTCACCCTTTCCACTGGACGCTGCATGGCGCGATCGACCATGCGCGCATGACGGAATACGCGATGAGCATGGATCACGACCGCTTCCTGTATGAGCAGATTGTCCTGGAGCGCACCCGGGGAGCGGCCGAGCCCCTGGACGTTGCCACCTACCTCACCGCGGCGCCGCGCATCATCAGTCCGGACGAGGCGCTGGCCTGCGGCTTGATCCAGGCCATCGACGAGCTGCACATGCCCCATGGCTCGATGAACACGAGCGTGCACGCCTGAGCTCCACGCCTCGGTATACAAGCCTGTCTTTCGCCGGCTAGAATCGCCGCCCTGCGATTTTTGACAGGTCGGGAAGCGCTGTCGTGCTGCGTTTGAGCGCTCCTGCCGCCCCTTTCTGCCGATCCGTTCCATGGGGTGACTTCCACCCGGGGTGCATCTAGAATGCATGCCCTTGATCAAGCCGGAACGGCCGGCACCACGTCTGTGCAACGAGGAATATCCATGCAAGTTTCTGTAGAAGCCACCTCCGCTCTTGAGCGCCGGATGACTGTCGGCGTGCCGGCCGCACGCATCGAGTCCGCAGTCGACAAGAGCCTGCAGCAGACCGCCCGTCGCGCCAAGGTCCCCGGCTTCCGCCCGGGCAAGGTGCCGATGAGCGTCATTCGTCAGCGTTACGAAGGTGCTGCCCGTCAGGAGGCCCTGGGTGATCTGATCCAGGAAACCTTCTACGAAGCCGTGGTCGAGCAGAAACTGAACCCGGCCGGCGCCCCGTCCATCGAGCCGAAGGTGTTCGAAAAGGGCAAGGATCTGGAATACGTTGCCACGTTCGAAGTGTTCCCGGAAATCAAACTGGCTGGCTTCGAAGGCATTGCCGTGGAGCGTCCGCAGGCTGAAGTCGGCGATGCTGATGTCGACACCATGCTGGACGTGCTGCGCAAGCAGAACACCCGTTTCGAAGCTGTCGAACGCGCTGCCGAGAACGGCGACCAGATCACCATCGACTTCGTGGGCAAGATCGACGGCGAGGCCTTTGCTGGCGGTTCCGCCAAGGGTGTGCCGCTGGTTCTCGGTTCGGGTCGCATGATCCCGGGCTTCGAAGACGCCCTGGTTGGCGTCAAGGCCGGTGAAGAGCGCGTTATCAACCCGACCTTCCCCGAGGACTACCAGAACCTGGATCTGGCCGGCAAGACTGCCGAATTCACTGTCAACGTGACTGCCGTCGCGGCCCCGGCACTGCCGGAACTGAACGACGCCTTCTTCGCCCTGTTCGGTGTGAAGGAAGGCGGTCTGGAAGGCTTCCGCGCCGAAGTCCGCAAGAATATGGAGCGCGAGCTGCGCCAGGCCATCAAGACCAAGGTGAAGAACCAGGTCATGGAAGGTCTGCTGGAAACCAACCCGGTTGAAGTGCCCAAGGCACTGGTCGCCGACGAAGTGAACCGTCTGCGTGTGCAGGCCGTCCAGCAGTTCGGTGGCAACATCAAGCCGGAAAACCTGCCCGCCGAGCTTTTCGAGGAGCAGGCCAAGCGTCGCGTGGTGCTGGGTCTGATCATCGCCGAGGTGGTCAAGCAGAACGAGCTGAAGCCCGACGAAACCCGCGTCCGTGCGCTGATCGAGGAAATGGCTTCGGCCTACCAGGAGCCCGAGCAGGTGGTGGCCTGGTACCTGAAGAACGAGAAGCAGCTGAACGAAGTGCGTTCGGTTGTACTGGAAGAACAAGTTGTAGATACTGTCCTCGGTAAGGCCAAGGTAACCGACAAGTCGGTCTCCTACGAAGAAGCTGTCAAGCCGGCGGAAGCTCCGCAAGCCGCCTGATTCTTCCCCCCGCTCGAGCACCGCATAAGCCAGCCTAGCGCTGGCTTATGTGTCTTTAGGACCGTTCAATAGGGAGCGATCGCTGGAAATGTCCCGCAATTCCTTTATGCAAATGCCTGAAATCCAGGCCGCCGGTGGCCTGGTGCCGATGGTGATCGAGCAGTCCGCTCGTGGCGAGCGCGCCTACGACATCTATTCCCGCCTGCTCAAGGAGCGGGTGATCTTCCTGGTCGGCCAGGTCGAGGACTACATGGCCAACCTGGTGGTTGCCCA
The DNA here is from genome assembly GCF_000647775.1 of Pseudomonas sp. RL. Lineage (NCBI taxonomy): Bacteria > Pseudomonadati > Pseudomonadota > Gammaproteobacteria > Pseudomonadales > Pseudomonadaceae > Pseudomonas > Pseudomonas sp. RL. Next base: position 5,697 of record NZ_JBOY01000105.1, read on the forward strand.
GCTGCTGTTCCTGGAAGCCGAGAACCCCGACAAGGATATCCACCTGTACATCAACTCGCCGGGCGGTTCGGTGACCGCCGGCATGTCGATCTACGACACCATGCAGTTCATCAAGCCGGACGTCACCACCTACTGCATCGGCCAGGCCTGCAGCATGGGTGCGCTGCTGCTGGCTGGCGGCGCCGCCGGCAAGCGTTACTGCCTGCCGCATTCGCGCATGATGATTCACCAGCCCCTGGGCGGTTTCCAGGGCCAGGCGTCTGACATCGAGATCCATGCCCGGGAAATCCTGACCATCCGCGAGCGTCTGAACAAGATCCTGGCTCACCACTGCAACCAGCCGATCGATGTGATCGCCCGCGATACCGACCGGGACAACTTCATGAGCGGCGAAGAAGCGGTCAAATACGGACTGATCGACCAGGTGCTCGAGCGTCGACTGGCGCTGTAATTCTGTGTGCGGCGGTCGGATATCCGGTCGCCGCAGGGTTGAAAATGCCCCTGATTGCCCTCATCTTGTGTTTCACGCCTACCGTATTGGATTGACCGAATGACTGATACCCGCAATGGCGAGGACAACGGCAAGCTGCTTTATTGCTCCTTCTGCGGCAAGAGCCAGCACGAAGTGCGCAAGCTGATCGCCGGACCCTCTGTCTTTATCTGCGACGAGTGCGTAGATCTGTGCAACGACATCATCCGCGAGGAGGTGCAGGAAGCACAGGCCGAGAGCAATGCGCACAAATTGCCGACGCCCAAGGAGATCAGTGCGATCCTCGATCAGTATGTGATCGGTCAGGAGCGTGCCAAGAAGATTCTGGCCGTCGCTGTCTACAACCACTACAAGCGCCTCAACCAGCGGGACAAGAAGGATGATGTCGAGCTCGGCAAGAGCAACATCCTGCTGATCGGCCCGACCGGTTCGGGCAAGACACTGCTGGCCGAAACCCTGGCGCGCCTGCTGAATGTGCCGTTCACCATCGCCGATGCCACCACGCTGACCGAAGCCGGTTACGTGGGCGAGGACGTGGAGAACATCATCCAGAAGCTGTTGCAGAAGTGCGACTACGACGTGGAAAAGGCCCAGATGGGCATCGTCTACATCGACGAGATCGACAAGATCTCACGTAAGTCGGACAACCCGTCGATCACCCGTGATGTCTCGGGTGAGGGCGTGCAGCAGGCGCTACTCAAGCTGATCGAGGGCACGGTTGCCTCCGTTCCGCCGCAAGGTGGTCGCAAGCATCCGCAGCAGGAATTCCTGCAGGTGGACACTCGCAACATCCTGTTCATCTGCGGTGGCGCCTTCGCCGGGCTGGAGAAGGTCATCCAGGGTCGCTCCACCAAGGGTGGCATCGGCTTCACGGCCGAAGTGCGCAGCAAGGATGCCGGCAAGTCGGTCGGTGATTCGCTGCGCGAGGTCACGCCGGACGATCTGGTCAAGTTCGGGCTGATTCCCGAGTTCGTCGGTCGCCTGCCGGTAATCGCCACCCTCGAAGAGCTGGACGAAGCGGCGCTGATCGAAATCCTCGCCGAGCCGAAGAATGCGCTGACCAAGCAGTACGCCAAGCTGTTCGAGATGGAAGGTGTCGACCTGGAGTTCCGTCCCGATGCGTTGCGCGCCGTGGCGCGCCGCGCGCTCGAGCGCAAGACTGGCGCGCGCGGCCTGCGCTCCATCCTCGAAGGCATCCTGCTGGATACCATGTACGAGATCCCCTCGCAGGGCGACGTCAGCAAGGTGGTGATCGATGAAAACGTCATCGAAGGCACCTCCAAGCCGCTGCTCATCTACGAGAACAGCGAGCCTACCGCCAAGGCAGCGCCGGACGCGTGAGAAAAAGGGGCCTGCGGGCCCCTTCTTCATTAAGGTCCCTTGCTTGTGTTTTTTCAGGTTCGCCCTCATCTTGGCGGCAAGGGCAACCCACCGATCACGGCCACCGGCCGTCGCAGAGTCCAGTTATGAAGAAAACCATCGAATTGCCACTCCTGCCGTTGCGTGATGTCGTGGTCTATCCACACATGGTGATCCCGCTGTTCGTCGGGCGCGAGAAGTCCATTGCGGCGCTGGAGGAGGCCATGAAGGGCGATAAGCAGATCCTGCTCATGGCCCAGAAGAATCCCGGCGACGACGATCCCGACCAGGAGGCGCTGTACCAGGTCGGCACCGCCGCTACCATCCTGCAGCTGCTCAAGCTTCCCGATGGCACCGTGAAGGTGCTGGTCGAAGGTGAACGTCGCGGACGTGTCGAGCGTTTCATTGCCCACGACGACCACAGCCGTGTCGAGGTTTCGTTGCTCGAAGAGCAAGCCACCTCTGAACGCGAAGCCGAGGTTTTCTGCCGCACCCTTCTGAACCAGTTCGAGCAGTATGTGCAGTTGGGCAAGAAGGTGCCGGCGGAAGTACTGGCCTCGCTGAACAGCATCGATGAGCCAAGCCGCCTGGTCGACACCATGGCAGCACATATGGCGCTGAACCTGCAGCAGAAGCAGGAAATCCTCGAAATCACAGAGCTACCGGCGCGTGTCGAATACGTACTGGGCCTGCTGGATTCGGAAATCGATCTGCTGCAGGTCGAGAAGCGTATCCGTGGCCGGGTCAAGAAACAGATGGAGCGCAGCCAGCGCGAGTACTACCTGAATGAGCAGATGAAGGCCATTCAGAAGGAACTGGGCGACATCGACGAGGGGCACAACGAAATCGATGAGCTGAAGAAGCGTATCGAGAGTGCCGGCCTGCCCAAGGACGCGCACAGCAAGGCGCTGGCCGAGCTGAACAAGCTCAAGCAGATGTCGCCGATGTCCGCCGAGGCCACCGTGGTGCGCTCCTATCTCGACTGGCTGCTGAACGTGCCGTGGAAGGCGGAAACCAAGGTCCGCCTTGATCTGTCGCGCGCCGAAGAAATCCTCGACGCGGATCATTACGGCCTGGAAGAAGTAAAGGAGCGCATCCTCGAGTACCTTGCCGTGCAGAAGCGCGTAAAGAAGCTCAAGGGTCCGGTGCTCTGCTTGGTCGGCCCGCCCGGTGTCGGCAAGACGTCGCTGGCCGAGTCCATTGCGCGTTCCACCAACCGCAAGTTCGTGCGCATGGCGCTGGGTGGCGTTCGCGACGAGGCCGAGATTCGTGGCCACCGCCGTACCTACATCGGTTCCATGCCGGGGCGCCTGATTCAGAAGATGACCAAGGGCGGCGTGCGCAACCCGCTGTTCCTGCTGGATGAGATCGACAAGCTCGGCAGTGACATGCGAGGCGATCCGGCCTCGGCTTTGCTGGAAGTGCTGGATCCCGAGCAGAACCACCATTTCAATGACCACTACCTGGAAGTCGACTACGACCTTTCGGATGTGATGTTCGTATGCACCTCGAACTCCATGAACATTCCGGCGCCGTTGCTGGATCGTATGGAAGTCATTCGCCTGCCGGGTTACACCGAGGACGAGAAGGTCAACATCACTACCAAATACCTGCTGCCCAAGCAGATTCGCGCCAATGGCCTCAAGCCGAGCGAGCTGACGGTCAGCGAGGAAACGATCCGCGACGTCATTCGCTACTACACCCGGGAAGCAGGTGTGCGCGGTCTTGAACGCCAGATCGCCAAGGTCTGTCGCAAGGTGGTGAAAGAGAACATCAAGGAAAAGCGCTTCCAGGTGGAGGTGACGCCGGAGTCGCTCGAGCATTATCTGGGTGTGCGCAAGTACCGGTATGGGCTGGCCGAGCAGGAAGACCAGGTGGGGCAGGTCACCGGACTCGCCTGGACACAGGTGGGCGGCGAGCTGCTGACCATCGAAACCGCAGTGGTGCCAGGGAAGGGCCAACTGATCAAGACCGGTTCGCTGGGCGATGTGATGGCCGAGTCCATGACCGCCGCCCTGACCGTGGTGCGCAGCCGTGCCAAGAGCCTGGGTATCCCTCTGGATTTTCATGAGAAGCGCGACGTGCACATCCACATGCCCGAGGGAGCAACCCCGAAGGATGGTCCCAGTGCTGGCATCGGTCTGTGCACGGCCCTGGTGTCGGCGCTGACCCAGATCCCGGTGCGCGCCGATGTGGCCATGACGGGCGAAATCACCTTGCGCGGCCAGGTCCTGGCAATTGGCGGGCTGAAGGAGAAACTCCTCGCGGCTCGCCGCGGCGGCATCAAGACGGTGATCATTCCCGAGGAAAACCTGCGGGATTTGAAGGAGATTCCTGAAAACATCAAACAGGATCTGCAAATCAAGCCCGTCAAATGGATTGACGAGGTCCTGCAAATTGCGCTGCAATACGCCCCGGAGCCCTTGCCTGATGCGGCTCCGGACATGGTAGCCAAGGATGAAACCCGCGAGACTGATTCCAAGGAGAGAATCAGCACGCATTAGCCGAAAGGCCTCCCTCGACACGATTTTCGGCGCTGGTTAATTGTCGCTGCGTGTACAGGTTGTTCTGCGAAATCAAGTTAACTGTAAAAAATAACTTCATTAAAGTTAGATAAGGGGACTTAGAGTGAACAAGTCGGAACTGATCGATGCCATCGCCGCATCTGCTGATATCCCGAAAGCCGTTGCTGGTCGTGCGCTGGACGCTGTGATCGAATCCGTCACTGGTGCTCTGAAGGCAGGTGATTCCGTGGTCCTGGTGGGCTTCGGTACCTTCGCTGTCAAGGAACGCGCGGCACGTACCGGTCGCAACCCGCAGACCGGCAAGCCGATCAAGATCGAAGCTGCCAAGATCCCGAGCTTCAAGCCGGGCAAGGCACTGAAAGACGCCGTAAACTAAGCGTCTTTCGAATTGCCAGGCCGCACCGGCCTGGCAGCGGGGTACTCTGGCGGCCTGGGCTTGTCAGATGGGGGATCCGAACTAGAGTCCTCCCACTCCGTGGTTATCGCGAAGGCGCATCCCTCCGGTGCGCCTTTGTACTTTCCGGGCTTCACTCGCGCAGCCTGGCCGTAGAACGGTCGTTACTGGGGGATGCATGCTGCAAAATATCAGGGACAATTCACAGGGGTGGATTGCCAAGACCATCATCGGTCTCATCATCGTATTGCTGGCACTGACCGGCTTCGAAGCCATTTTCAACAGTGCCGGAAACCAGCAGACTGCCGCCGAGGTGAACGGGGAGGAGATCAGTCTTTCCGAACTCAACCAGGCTGTCGAAATGCAGCGTCGCCAGCTGCTTCAGCAGTTTGGTCGAGATTTCGATACCTCACTGATCGATGAGCAGCTGCTGCGCAATGCGGCACTCAGCGATCTGATCGACCGTCGTTTGCTGGTGCAGGCTGCCCAGGAATCCGATTTCGCTCTTTCCCAGGCAGCGCTCGATCAGGTCATTCTGCAGACCCCGGAATTCCAGGAGAACGGCCGCTTCAGTCCAGCGCGCTTCGACCAGGTCATCCGCCAGATGGGCTACGGCCGTCTGCAGTTCCGGCAGATGCTTGAAGAAGAGATGCTTATTGGCCAGTTGCAGGCGGCGGTTGCTGGCAGTGGTTTCGTGACCGAGCAAGAAGTGCGCGACTTCGTGCGACTGGACAAGCAGACCCGTGATTTCGCGCTGTATCGCATCAAGGCCGATACCAATGAGGTTGACGTCACCGACGAGCAGGTGGCCGCCTATTACGAACAGAATGCTCAGCGATTCATGACTCCCGAGCAGGTGGTCATCGAGTACGTCGAGCTCAAGAAGGACAGCTTCTTCGACCAGGTGAGCACCAGCGAGGAAGAGCTGCGTTCCCGTTACCAGGCAGAGATCGCCAACCTGGCTGAACAGCGTCGCGCCGCGCACATCCTGATTGAAGCGGGTGATGCGCGTAGCAGCGACGAGGCACGCAAGCAGATCGAAGCGCTGCGCCAGCGCCTCGATCAGGGTGAGGATTTCGCCGTCCTGGCCCGTGAGGCGTCGGAAGATACCGGCTCGGCGGCTGATGGCGGAGATCTCGGCTTCGCCGGCCCGGGTGTCTACGACCCGGAGTTCGAATCGGTGCTGTTCGCACTGAAAAAAGGCGAAGTATCTGCGCCGGTGCGGACCGAGTTTGGCTGGCACCTGATCAAGTTGCTCGATTCCCAGGCCGCCGACGTGCCCAGCTTCGCCGCCCTCAAGGACAAGCTTGAGCGTGACCTGAAGGCCGAGAAGGTCGAGCAGCGTTTCGTCGAGGCGGTACGTGAGCTGGAGAACCTGGCCTTCGAAGCGGCTGATTTGCAGCAGCCTGCGCAGGAGCTGGGTCTGCAGGTGCAGACCAGCGAGCCTTTCGGGCGCGAGGGCGGCGGCTCTGGCATCACAGCCAACCGGCAAGTGATCCAGCAGGCTTTCAGCCCGGATCTTCTGGAAAGCGGCGCCAACAGCCAGGCGCTGGAATTGGACGCCGAGACCATCATGGTGATGCGCGTAAAAGAGCATCGTCAGCCCCAGCGTATGAACCTGGAACAAGTCGCGGGCAGTGTGCGGGCAACCCTGCAGCGCGAATCCGCAGCTGAAGCTGCCAAGAGCCAGGGCGAAGCGCTGCTTGCCAATCTGCGCGAAGGCCAGACCCCGTCCACCCAAGAGAGCAGCTGGCAGGTTTTCGAGGCGGCCACCCGCTCTCTGGAAGGGGTTGAACCTCAAGTACTGCAGACTCTGTTCCGCATGCCCAAACCTGAGCAAGCCCAGAAGCCGCAGTTCGCCGGTATCGCGCTCGGCAATGGTGACTACGTTCTGCTGCGTCTGACCGGAGTCAGTGAGCCGACGGAAGTGCTGGACGACAACGAGGCACGGATGTATCAGCGCTTCCTGGCGTCGCGTGCCGGTCAGGACGATTTCGCAGCCTACCGTGCGCGCTTGCAGCGTGAGGCGGATATCGAGCGCTTCTGATTCGTGCGGAACCGAAAGGGCCCTGCTGCAACTGCAGCAGGGCCCTTTTTCATGCTGTGCCGTTAAAGCGCTGCGTTGTTACTCGGGAATCTGCCAGGGACCCAGCACGATCCCCTCGTCAGCCAGTTGCCTGCGAGCCTCGGCCAACACATTTCCCAAGTGCTCCGTGTCGGCATAGTCCAGGCGTGACATCCGGGAACGCCCCACAACGCTAGCGGTGGTCTTGTCTATGACTGTCAGGCTCAGCTCGCCTGTGTAGTCGGTCGCCCAGGCAATGCACTGCAACGGCTGAAAAGCTCGGCAGGCGATCAAGAGTGCTTCGTTGGTGCGGAGCGCTGTCATGCGATTACTCTCCAAAAACGGAATCCGGGGAAGTAACAGTTCAATCATGTGTCTTACGACTTTTGGATAATTCCAATCCGCAAAAGGTCACGCTTACGTCGCGCTGCCGAATCTTTTTGGCGCCTACATGACAGGCCCTAATAAATAGACAGGCGGACAAGCCGGCCCGCCATTCCTTGCTACCGTTATGTCGCTACGCCAGCAGCGACGAACCACTGCCAAGGAACGGACATGCAGGATGCAACAAACGGGGTCCGGCGCCTGCTCATGGTTGACCCCTGTGATGCCTGTAGGCGCCTGCTGCCAACACTTCAGGCTGCGGGATGGGAAGTGAGCAGTGCAAGCCTGGAAGACGCCTCCGCACGCGACTTTCACGTAGGAATGGTCCGCCTGGATGGACAGAGCCTAGGCCGTCTGGAGCGCATTCGGGCCTTGCTGTTGCAGAACGCGGGGGAGTGGATCGCCGTGCTGAGCGCCGAACTTCTGCCGTTGCAACGGGTGCGTGATTTCATCTACGAGTGGTTCTTCGACTTCCACACCCTACCGCTCGACGAGGCACGCATCCGCATTGCGCTGGGGCGTGCGTATGGCATGTCACGGCTTCGGCAGAGGACCGACGAGCAGCGTGGCCTCTGGGATGACCTGTTGGGGGAAAGCCGGGCGATGTCGGAGATTCGAAGGCTGATTACCCGCTTTGCCCCGACTGACTCGCCCGTGATGATCCGCGGCGAGAGCGGCACCGGAAAGGAAGTGGTGGCGCGTGCCCTGCATAATCTTTCGCGCCGTGCAGGCCAGGCATTTGTGGCCATCAATTGCGGCGCCATTCCCGAGAACCTCATCCAGTCCGAGTTGTTCGGCCATGAGAAGGGGGCCTTTACCGGCGCCCATCAACGCAAGGTCGGGCGGATAGAGGCAGCGGACGGTGGCACGTTGCTGCTCGATGAAATCGGCGACCTGCCGCTGGAACTCCAGGCCAACCTGCTGCGGTTCCTTCAGGAAAAACACATTGAGCGCGTGGGTGGTAGTCGACCGATAGCGGTCAATGTGCGTGTGCTGTCGGCCACCCATATCGACCTTGAGCAGGCTATCCAGGAGGGTAGGTTCCGCGAGGATCTGTATTACCGCCTGAACGTATTGCAGATTCGCATGCCCCCTCTGCGCGAGAGGTTGACCGACTTGCCCCAGCTGGCTGCGCATTTTGCACGTCTTTACAGCAGCGAAACCGGTCGAAGGCCCCGAAGTTTCAGCGAAGCGGCCATTCAAGCCATGCTCGACCATCCCTGGGCAGGCAATATTCGTGAGCTGGCCAACCGGGTGCGGCGCGGGCTGGTCCTGGCGGAAGGGCGACAGATCGAGGCCGAAGACATGGGGTTGGCGGTATCGGTGGACCACCGAGGCTCGCTGCATACCTTGGAGTACTACCGGCTCCAGGCCGAACGACAAGCGCTGGGTGAGGCATTACGCCAACACACCAACAATCTGAGCGAAGCCGCACGGGCCCTCGGTATTTCCAGGCCAACCTTCTACCGTCTGCTCCACAAGCACGGCCTGCTCTGACGGCAGGCCCATGGCCAAGTCCAGAGTCAGAAGTAGTAGGGGAATTTCAAGCTGAACGTGAAATCCGGTGCATCTGGAGTCAGACCCATCGAGAGGTTGGGCACGATTGCGAGATTGTTGCTCGCCGCATAGGTCATGCCCAGGTTGAAATAGGCCGCGTTTGCGTCGCTGCCCACCACCGTGAACCAGTCCCCGCCATTCTGGCGAATGCGGCTGCTCCGACCGATCAGCTGCGAATAGGACATCGAGAGACTCATCTTTTCGTTGAGTGCGAATGCCAGGCCCATCCCGAACTGCCACCAGTTGCCCAGCCGCACCTTGCCACCCAGGCGGGTGCCCTGCTGCGCACTGATATCGCTGAACTCTTCCTCGAAGTTGTACGTGTAGGACAGGTTGCCGAACAGCACGGCCGGGTCGACGGTTTTCACCAGCGAGATGCCAGGGGTCAACGACCAGACTCCGTTTCCGGTGGGCAAGTCAGTCGGGACAGTGATGTTGTCGTTGTCAGCCACCCTGGTCATCTTGATGCCATACGGATCCCGGCCGCTGGGCGCCTTGGCCCGCAGACTGAGGATGGTGTCGGGCCGGCTCTCGTTCTGGTCCAGGATCTTGTACGAAATACCCACACTGATATCCCCGACCTCGGGGCCTGTACTGACTGTGCGGTCTGAAACCTGGGCGGTCGAATTGCCTGCGCCTGCGGACTCGTAGGTCACGTCTCGGAAGAGAAACGGGACGTTCACATCAAACTGCAGGCGATTATGCAGGTTGTAGCGGCCGGTCAGATCCAGTGTGAAGTTGTCAGCATTGATCTGATCGACATTGATGTTCCCAAGGAAGATCGAATCCAGGGCTAGGAAACCGTTGAGGATCAATTGGCGGGTATCGTAATGGCTGTAGGTAATGCCTGTTTCCAGGCTGTAGGTGCCTCCACCAAAGAAGCCGGAAGCCTCGTCATAGAGGGTTTCGACGCTGCGGATGGGCTCGGCGTCTTCCTTCAGGCTTGCCCCGTAGCCATCCGTCTGCAGGGACTGGACGGTCCGCGGCCCGGGTGCCTGTGCCAGCTGCGGCCCTGCGGTCTGCGCCGCCCTGGGGAGTTTCGGCGGTATGGGGATGCCATTGGCTGTCGTGGAGGGTTGCGCCGCGGGTGGCGTGGCCATGACCGGCGTCGGCATGCGCACGCCACTTGGAACCGGTGCAGCAGCTGCGCTTCCCATGGTGGCCGCCGCTGGTGCTACCGGGCTTGCGGGTGCAACCGCAGGCAAGGGCTGCGCTGGAGTTCCTGCGTTGAGGCCACGCGCTGCGGGCGAAGGAGCCGTCATCGGCGTGGGAGCGGGATTGGCTCTGGGAAGCGGTGCGGGAACAGGTTTGCTCCTGGCTTCCTGGATGACTTTCTCGGCCTCGGCGGCTTGTGCTTCTTCCCGGGCGGCACTGGCAGACAGCTCCTCGAGGGCCCGTTTGTAGCGATCATACTGATCGCGCAGGTCCTGAATTTCCTGCTCCAGGGTTTCGATTTCGGCTTGGGTGGAGGCAACTGCCAGCGGTGCGGACAGCGCACCCAGTGCGGTGATTCCAAGCAGATGCGGACGAAACGAACGAAGCATGCTGACATCCCTGTCTGACTGAAAGGTGAAGAACGCAAGCGTAGATCAATATCCCGTGGGCCTCAGGGCACGCAGTTGCTCCAGGTTGCAGTTCATCAGGTCCATGGTGCGGCTTCCCTGCTGCATCACCACGTCGAGCCTGGCGGTGTTGATGACGGTATTTTGCGAACTGACAATTCGGGTGTCCTGCAGCAGGCCACCACCCAGCTGCTGCAGACTGCTCCCTTGCCCATGGGTCGCTATCCCCAGCTGTAGCTTGCCCTGGGAGGTGCTGACCGAAGCGGTGCCGAGCGCGTTGGAGTGGCTGAAGCTGCCCTCAAGGGCTGTTCCAGGCGCCAGATCGGGCGCCTCTCCATTGCGCTGGATGCTGATCTGGATGCCGTTCGAGGCGGTGTTCAGGTCGCCAGCGGTTCGCACGCTCTGGCTGATGCCATCCACATTGGCCAAGCCCTGGCCACCGATGATCATCCCGGATCCGGCGGAAGGCGTGGATCCGGTACCGGATGAGACCGGAGTGACTGTCAGGACCGGCTGGGCACCTTGCTGTGCCTGCAGGGAGACGGAGGCTCCCAACTGCTGCCCGGACTGTTCCCAGGTGCTGGTCAGGGTGACACCGAAATGCACGATATGGCTGGGCAGGACATAACGCCCGCGCAGTTGGGCAAGCTCCGGGTCCGTCAGCTCCACAGGCTCGAACGGCGTGCCGGCTACGCCCAAAGAAGGCACCAGCAGACACGCAACGAGCAAACCACACACACATTTGTTCATCGGGATCCTCCAGACGTTCTGCTCACATCAGAAGAAATCGCTCTGGATGAAACCGAACTCCATGAGTTCGGCATCGCGCACGGGCTGGAAAGCATCAATGCGCTCCTTGGCGGTCAGAGGCTCGGGTGGGTCGAGCAGGGCATTGAGACGGTTGTAACCGGGCCCGATGACAGCAAACACAATTCCGTTCCAGCCCTGGACGAACTCTTCAAGGCTGTAGCGTTTGTGGCCGAGTACCGGGTCGCCTACGTAGACATGCTGTTCGTCACTACGCAGCAGCACGACAAAATGCTTGTAGCCACGGACTTCCTGGAGGACGACTGCCGGAACCCGCAGGTGCTGCAAGCCCGCAGGTGCTATGCGGTAGCCACGGGCCCTCAGGCCGATTGCCTCCACATAGCGTTTCATGTCGAGCATGGAGAAGCCCTGGGTCCGGACGATGTTCTGATCGGCGCCTGCCAGCATGCCTTCGATGACCATCTGTTCGTTGACATCGAAGTCGTAGGCTTCGCGCAGGACCGTCGCGAGTGATGCGGCCCCGCAACTGAAATCCGTCTGTTGTTGCACGATATGGCTGAAACGGCGCTCGCGGATGCTCTGGACCTCGAGAAAGGCCATGTTGCCTCCCGGGAGCACCGGGAAGGGCAGCCGGGCGGCCAGAACGTCGGTAGCCAGCAGCACGAGCGAGATGGCAAGAATACAGGCGAGCATTCGTTGGCGTTCCTGCACGTTCAAAGGAAAGGGCTCCGAGTGGAGCCCTTGTCAGGGTTACAGACCGGTAGGACTTCCATTCCCCGAGCAAGCGTTGCAGCCCGCAGCGATCGCCAGGGAGTTGCTCTGCTGGTTACCGGAACCGGCGGCGACGTTCAGGCCGACATTGCCGGAGGCGCCATTCAGCGAGCCGGTGACGGTGGCGGAGTTGTTGACGGCCTGCTGCAGGGATACCAGCGGCACGGTGCCGGTCAGCGTGCCGGCCAGGTCGATCTCGCCGCTTTCCTCGAACAGGAAGGCGCCGGTACCGTTGGGGCCGGCCTGAGCACCCTGGGTGTCGCTGTCCACGTCCACGTGTCCCAGCTGTACGGTGCCATTGGGATGTAGTGCGCCATCCCACACTTCGAGGTATACGTCCCCGACCTGATCGGAAATGCCCGAATAGGTGCCGGTTACGTTGCCATCGAGCGTGAGTGCGACAGTCGCCGACTCGGTCAGCACAGCCCGGTTGTTGGTGATGTTGCCGGTCGAGCTCTGGGTTGCCGTGCTACTTGCGGTGGCCACGAAACCACCAGCAGTCGCGGTTGCGAAGTCGTTCTTCTGCTGGTTGAACACGCCGCTGGCCACGTTGATGCCGATGTTGCCGGAGGCGTTGTTGCCGGAATCCAGGACGCTGGCGGAGTTGGTCACCGAGTAGTTGTCCACCACATTGGTGCCGGTCTGGTTCAGATTGACCGAGGCCGTGGCGGTTCCGAAGACAAAGAACTCATCTGCGGTCGACAGGGCGGCGGAGTTGGCCTGCTGGTTGTGATCGCCACCGGCGATGTTGACGCCTACGTTACCGGCCGCATCGTCCAGGGAGCTCTCCAGGCTGGCAGTGTTGACAGTCCCCTGGTTCAACACATAGTTGCCGGTGCTGGTTTGAGTGTCGCTAACCGTAGCCTGGGCCGAAGAGCCCGGGGTAGTGGGAGGCGGAACCTCCTGAGCGGTGGCCGAAAAAGCGAGGCCGGCGGCAACGGCGAATGCCAGGGGTTTCAGTGTCCACATAACTTTCATGGGTTTCTCCTTGCGGGTACGTAGTCATTTCGCGGTTGCGAAGAGGGTCAGTCCACTACTGTCATGCTGAGGCTGTTCACCGACTGGTTGCCGACCCCAGCACTCTGGTTCAGCTGAACCACACCCCGACTTCCGGCGAAGGCCTTATCGTCCGTGACGACGATACGGTTGCCCTTGGGTTGGTCAGTCGCCCCGGAGGGTTGCGCAGGTGCCACGAGCTGCTGTGCGAGCACGCTGTCATCCAGATCCTGCCGCTGCCGTGCCAGGCTGAGGCGGAAGGAATTGATTTGCTGATTGCCGGAACCCGAAGCCTGGTTCACACCGATCAGCCCGTTATTGCGGCTGAAGGAATCGCCCAGCAGGTTCGCTTGCGCGTCCTGGCTCAGGTCGAGGCTCTGCAATTCCAGCTCCTGCTCCAGTTGCAGCCGGGCCGTAGCCAACTCCGCGCTGATCGCGATTGCCCGTGCGTTGATTTGCTGATTCAGATCTCCGGCGCCGACATTGACCGAAACGAGTCCCTGGCTGTCGATGCCGGTGTCGTCAATCACGCTGTGCGACGGGTTGGGCTCGACAGCCAGGGCCCGAAGGGCCAGGAGAAGAGCGATCAGCATGAGCCAGCGATTCATCTCAGCGGCCTCCGGTCAGGTTCTGGAGCGGTGCCAGGCCTCTCTGGACACTTCTGTTGACCTGGCTGGAAATGCTGTTGCCACCCGATGAGCCGGCTCGGCCGGCGGACATTCCGGGAAGTCGCGTATTCGTGGAGGGGATACCATCAAGGCCAGGCAGATCGCCGTCAGCCAGGCTGGCGTGGCCTAGGCGCTGGCCACTGGTGATGTGGGCGAAATCGCCATCGCTGAGCTCCAGTCCGCTCAGTTGGTTGTTCACCTGGGAGGAAACATTGGGGTTAACCGCGATGGGATGGGGATCGGGCACCATGGTTTGCCGAAAAGCCACACGGGGCTGGAGCTCGCGCTGGATGACGATGGTGCCATCTCCCGCCGCGAACGCTTCGCCAGCGATAATCGCCACTCCCAATCCAAGTACGAATTGCTTCAGCACCAGAAACTCCTTACGCCTTGGCGATACATGCCAGATCCCTTGTGCATCCATTTCTTCTGGCTCAGGCAGGAGTCGTGCCGCTTCCTGAAAGGTGTTTAAAAACAATAGGTTGCGGAAGTTAGGGAGGAGCGCTTGGCGCAAGATGTAACGAGGGTGAAACGAAACAGGCCAAACACCTGTCTCGAATGTGAGACAGCGACCGGACTAGAGCCCTCCGGTGTGTCAAAGGTTCGAAACAGATAGGCAGGGCTTCTCCGGGAATCGGGGAAGCCCTGCCAGCTGCAGCTGAGGGGGGGGTCAGACGCGGAATTGGCCGAGGAGGCGGTTGAGGTGTGCGGCCAGCTGGTTGAGATGCTGGCCTGCATCGCTGGTCTGGTCGGCGGATCGCACGATCTCGTGCGCGAGCCCGGCGGCCTCGGTGACGTTGCGGTTGATGTCGTCGATCACGTGCGATTGCTGCAGCGTGGCACTGGCAATCGAGGCGTTCACCCCGGCCAGATTGCGCAGCGCCCCGGTGATCTGCTCCAGCGTCTCCCGGGCAAGGCCAGCCTGTTCCACGGTGAGTCGGGTGGCCTGGTTGCTTTCGGCAATTACCTTGACCGCGTTTCCGGAGTTGCCCTGCAGTCGCTCGATCATCTGCTGGATTTCCGCAGTCGACTGCTGGGTACGCTGCGCCAGCAGGCGCACTTCGTCCGCCACCACGGCGAAGCCTCGACCCTGCTCGCCAGCCCGTGCCGCCTCGATGGCGGCGTTAAGCGCCAGCAAGTTGGTCTGTTCGGCGATGCCGCGAATGACCTCCACGACGGTACCAATCTGCGTGCTCTCGTCGGCCAGCCCCTGGATGACGTCCACGGCCTGGGCGATTCGCGCCGACAGCTGGTCGATCTGTTCGAGGCTGCGGTCGATGTTCTGACGACCCTGGCGGGCCTGGGCTTCGGCCTGGTTCACCTCGCTGGAAGCCTGCTCGGCGTTGCGCGCGACATCCTGGACGGCGTAGCTGACCTCGTTGACAGCCGTGGCAACCTGCTCCATCTGCAAGGACTGCTTCTGGCAGAACTGCTGGCTGTTACCGGCCACCTGGTTGAGACCGTCCGCCGATTGCTGCAGGGAAACGGCATCCTTGAGTAGACGTTCAACGAGCTGGTGAAGGTTCGCGGTGAAGCGGTTGAAATGCTCGGCCATGTGGCTGACCTCGTCCCGGCCACGCGCTTCCAGGCGTTGTGTCAGATCGGCTTCGCCACTGGCGATACTGGCCATCGCCTGCACCGCATCATTCAGCGGCCGGGTGATGCTGCGGGCAATCAACGTCAGCAGCAGGCCGCTGAGCAGAACGATAACCATGCCAATGGCTGAGGCCTTGAAGGTCTGGGTAATGAACTGCTCGCGGATATCGTCGATATATACGCCCGTTCCCAGAATCCAGCCCCAGGGCTCGAAGAGTTGTACATAGGAAATCTTCGGCACCGGAGTGTCGTGGCCTGGCTTGGGCCAGCGGTATTCGACGGTACCGGCACCCCGGGCCTTGACCACGCTGACCATGACATTGAACAACTCCGTCCCGTCCGGATCCTTGTAATCACGCAGGGACTCGCCGTTCAGTTTCGGGTTGGTCGGGTGCATGATCATGCGCGGATGCAGGTCATTGACCCAGAAGTAGTCGTTTTCGCCATAGCGCAACTGCGCCAGCAGCTTCTGGGCTTCCTCCTGGGCCTTGGCGCGGTCCATGACCCCCTGGGTTTCCAGGCGATGGTACTGCTGGAGAATGCCGAGGGCGCTTTCGACCAGGTGCTGTGTCTTTTCCGCTTTCCCCCGGTGCAGATCCCCATAAAGTTGCTGGAGCTGGAATACCCCCTGGACAACTAGCATCAAAAGGAATAGGGCAAGGATTAGCCAAAGTCGGTGGCGAATAGGCAAGGAGCGCAAGAACATGGTGTTAACCCTGATTCATTTTTATTTACGGTGACTCTGGCTGCTTTGCTTCAAGTCGATAGGTTGCCGCAAGTCGGCGTAAGTTGCATCAGGGTGCGACATAACGTCCATTACCCTTTAGGCGAAGTTCAACTCCTCTTGGAAGTCAAAATTCAATATTAGATAGGGAGGTAATAAATAAATCGCTGCAAGAACCGCGGGAAAAGAACGTTTTTCCATCGATATCCAAGCTCTGGTAGCATGGCGCGCCCCTAGCCGACCCTGATGCCGGCACCTTCTCGAACCGGGCGCAGCGCGCCGCCCCCTAAGGAGTGTTATGGATCTTTGGACCGCCTTTCAGGCCTTGCTGCTAGGCATTGTCGAGGGACTGACTGAGTTTCTACCGATTTCAAGTACCGGCCATCAGATCATCGTTGCCGACCTCATCGGGTTTGGCGGGGAAAGGGCGCGGGCGTTCAACATCATCATCCAGTTGGGAGCCATTCTTGCGGTGGTCTGGGAGTACCGCCGCAAGATCCTCGATGTGGTGGTCGGGCTGCCGCGTCAGCGCTCGGCGCAGAGCTTCACTTTCAACCTGCTGCTGGCCTTCCTGCCGGCGGCTGTGATCGGTGTGATCTTTTCCGACCTGATCCACGAGTTCCTCTTCAACCCCATCACCGTGGCTGCTGCCCTGGTTGTAGGTGGCGTCGTGATGCTCTGGGCGGAGCGGCGTCCTCATGCCGTTCAGGCCGAAACGGTCGATGACATGCGCTGGTCGCAGGCGCTGAAGGTGGGTTGCGCCCAGTGCCTGGCCTTGATACCCGGCACCTCGCGTTCGGCCTCGACCATTATCGGCGGCCTGCTGTTCGGCCTGTCGCGCAAGGCGGCCACCGAGTTCTCCTTCTTTTTGGCCATGCCCACGATGGTGGGTGCCGCGGTGTACTCCGGCTACAAGTACCGGGACCTGTTTCAGCCGGCCGATCTGCCGGTCTTCGCGCTGGGTTTCGTGGTGTCGTTCATCTTCGCCATGCTGGCGGTGCGCGCGCTGCTAAGGTTCATCGGCAATCACAGCTACGCGGCGTTTGCCTGGTATCGCATCGCGTTCGGTTTGCTGATTCTCGCTACCTGGCAGTTCGGATGGATCGACTGGAGCACAGCACAAGGTTGAAACCCGCCCACTTGCTCGTGTTTGCCGCCCTGATGGCGGTCCCGGTTGGCAGCGCCCTGGTGCTGGGCTTTCCCATTGCACTGGTGGCCTACCTGCTGGCCAGTTTGGTGACCTACGGCCTGTACCGGCATGACAAGCGCCAGGCGCAGCGCGGCCGTTGGCGCATTCCAGAAAAGCTGCTCCACGCGGCGGCCCTCTACGGGGGTTGGCCTGGAGCACTGGTTGCCCAGCAGCGCCTGCGCCACAAGACACGCAAGCTCCGCTTCCTGATGCCGTTCTGGAGCATCGTGATCGTGCATCAGCTGTTCTGGGTCTACTGGCTGCTGCCAGAAAGCTACCGGTTCCTTAGCTGACCAAACACACGTCGAAGGGCTGTTTTGGCTGGAGGGAAGGCGTACAATCCGCCCCTTTTTGCCCCTCCGGGGCAGCTCAAGCAGGAACCCGCCTTGATCTCCACCGCCAATATCACCATGCAGTTCGGCGCCAAGCCGCTGTTCGAGAATGTTTCCGTCAAGTTCGGCAATGGCAACCGCTACGGCCTGATCGGCGCCAACGGCTGCGGCAAGTCCACCTTCATGAAGATCCTTGGCGGTGAGCTGGAGCCATCCGCTGGCCAGGTGATGCTCGAACCCAACACCCGCCTGGGCAAACTGCGCCAGGACCAGTTTGCCTACGAAAACAACACCGTGATCGACACTGTGATCATGGGTCACGAGCAGCTGTGGAAGGTCAAGGCCGAGCGTGATCGTCTCTATTCGCTGCCGGAGATGAGCGAGCAAGAGGGCATGGCGGTGGCCGAGCTGGAAGTGGAATTCGCCGAGCTGGATGGCTACACCGCCGAGTCCCGCGCCGGCGAGCTGCTGCTGGGCGTCGGCATTCCGCTGGACCAGCACTTCGGTCCGATGAGCGAGGTGGCGCCGGGCTGGAAGCTGCGCGTGCTGCTGGCGCAGGCGCTGTTCTCCGATCCAGACGTGCTGCTGCTCGACGAGCCGACCAACCACCTGGATATCAACACCATCCGCTGGCTGGAAGGCGTGCTCACCGCGCGCAACAGTACCATGATCATCATTTCCCACGACCGCCATTTCCTGAACAGCGTGTGCACGCACATGGCCGACCTGGATTACGGCGAGATCCGCCTGTTCCCGGGCAACTATGACGAGTACATGATCGCCGCGACCCAGGCCCGCGAGCGCCTGCTGTCCGACAACGCCAAGAAGAAGGCGCAGATCGCCGAACTGCAGACCTTCGTCAGCCGTTTCTCGGCCAACGCCTCGAAGGCCAAGCAGGCCACCAGCCGTGCCCGGCAGATCGACAAGATCCAGCTGGAAGAGGTCAAGCCGTCCAGCCGTGTCAGTCCGTTCATCCGTTTTGAACAGACCAAGAAACTTCACCGCCAGGCGGTGACGCTGGAGAAGGTCAGCCAGGGTTTCGATGGCCAGGCGCTGTTCAAGAACCTGTCGCTGCAGATCGAGGCCGGCGAACGCGTCGCTATCATCGGCCCCAACGGCATCGGCAAGACCACGCTGCTGCGTACCCTGGTCGGCGAGATGCCGCCCATGACCGGCGAGGTGAAATGGACGGAAAGCGCCGAAATCGGCTACTTCGCCCAGGACCATGCCGAGGACTTCGAAGACGACGTCACCCTGTTCGACTGGATGGCCCAGTGGACCCAGGGCGGCGAGCAGTTGGTGCGCGGCACCCTGGGCCGCATGCTGTTCTCCAACGACGAGATCAAAAAGTCGGTGAAGGTCATCTCCGGTGGCGAGCAAGGCCGCATGCTGTTCGGCAAGCTGATCCTGAAGAAGCCCAACGTGCTGGTGATGGACGAGCCGACCAACCACCTGGACATGGAGTCCATCGAGGCGCTCAACCTGGCGCTGGAGAACTACCCGGGCACGCTGGTCTTCGTCAGCCATGACCGCGAGTTCGTCTCCTCGCTGGCCACCCGCATCATCGAGCTGTCGGAAAACGGCGTGACCGACTTCAGCGGTAGCTACGACGACTACCTGCGCAGCCAGGGCGTTCTCGTTTAACCCAGGGTAGGGCGCCGCGCTGTGGCGCCCTACCCGCGGTAGAACACCTGCACCAGGTGATAGCCGAACTGGGATTTCACCGGCCCGTGAACTTCGCCCACGGCCTTCTTGAAGATCACCTCGTCGATCACCCGCACCATCTGGCCCGGCCGCACCTCGCCCAGATCGCCGCCGCGCTTGCCGGACGGGCAGGTGGAGTATTTCTTCGCCAGCGTGTCGAACGGCTCACCATTGGCCTGGCGTTTCTTCAATTGGGCCGCTTCGGCTTCGGTCTTCACCAGGATGTGGCGTGCCATGGCTTTGGCCATTCTTGGACTCCTTACTGCGGGGGGCGGCATTCTGCCGGCTTCACCCGCGCGGCTCAACGCAGGAGCTCAAGAATCCGCTGGCAGGTGACGTTCCCTTTAACCCGGTCTTTATCCATGAACAGCGCAAAGAACCCCCTGCACGGCGTCACCCTGGAGCATCTGCTGACCGAGCTGGTCGAGCATTACGGTTGGCCAGGATTGGCACAGCGTATCGACATCCGCTGTTTCAGCAGCGATCCGAGCATCAAGTCCAGCCTGACCTTCCTGCGCAAAACACCCTGGGCGCGGGACAAGGTCGAGGCGCTATATGTGCAGTTACGCCAGCGCAAAGGCTGAGACAGCACGGCTATAGTGCTCACGCCCCCATTGCTCGGAAAGCTACTCATGCGCGCGTTATTGCTCATTTCCCTGCTGTCTTGCGCCGGCATGGCGCTCACCGAGCCACGCCTGCTGGCGCTGAGCGTCGGCGGCCATGCCTTGCATGCCGAATACGTCTTCACCGCCGAGGATCGCCAGCGTGGCCTGATGGGGCGCACCGAGCTCGCCGAATCCGCCGGCATGCTGTTTCGCTTTCCGCAGCTGAAGACCCAGTGCCTGTGGATGAAGAACACGCCGTTGCCCCTGTCGGCGGCATTTCTGGACGAGGCGGGGCGCATCATCAACCTGGTTGACCTGCACCCGCACGACCTCACCGTGAAGTGCTCCAGCGCTCCGGCGCGCTATGCCCTGGAAGTCAATCAGGGCTGGTTCAACCAGCGAGGCATCGTGCCCGGCCTACCGTTCGCGGGCCTGCCCGCCGACTGAGCGCAGCGAGCAGGCCGTACTTCAAGTAGAACATCAAGAATCGTTTTTCTTGCCAGTTCAGCAGCTTGAAAAGGCTTTCCAGAAGCGACCTCAGGAAATGCGCTCGGCGATATCCACCAGTTGCTCGCGCATCCAGCGGTTGGCCGGATCCTGGTCGGTACTTTCGTGCCAGTACAGGTGACTGGCCAGCAGCGGCACATCGGCCAGCGGCAGCTCGGCCACATGCAGGGCCTGCTGGCGTGCGAAGCGCTCTGGCACGGTGAGCAACAGGTCGGTTTCCTGCAGCACCCGGGTGGCCATCAGGTAGTGGGGCGAGCGCAGGGCGATGCGCCGCTGCTTGCCCAGCTTGCCCAGTGTCAGGTCGACATAGCCCAGACCATTGCGGCGACTGGAGATATGGATATGGCCTGCCGCCAGATAGCCTTCCAGTGTCAGCGGTCCGTTTGCCAGTGGGTGTCCCGGGCGCATGGCACAGACGAAACGGTCTTCCAGCAGCTTGATGTGACGCACCTGCGGGTCGCTGTTGAGGGGCACGTCCACGGCGAAATCCAGCTTGCCTGCAGCCAGTTCACTGGTGGTTTCCCGGCGTCGCGCCAGGGTGCTTTCGATACGCACCTGCGGTGCCAGGCGACCCAGGCGCTGGAAAAGCGGCGGCAGCAGAATGGCTTCGCTCAGGTCGGTCATGCCGATACGAAACGTCTTTGACGCCTCGACGGGGTTGAAGGTCCGGCTTTCCTGCACCGACACCCTCAGCAACTGCAGGGCCTGGCGCACCGAGCCGATGATGTTCTGTGCCATGGGCGTGGGCACCATGCCCTGGGCGGTGCGCACGAACAGCGGATCGTTGAAGGTCTCGCGCAACCGCGCCAGCGCGTTGGATACCGCCGGCTGGGTGATGCCGACGATCTGCCCGGCGCGGGTCAGGTTGGCTTCGCTGTAGATGGCATCGAAGACGATGAACAGGTTGAGGTCGACCTTGCTGAGTCCCATAACGTGAGTTCCCTGCGAAAACGAGCGTGCCGGATATTATCCAGGTTATGAATGTTTATACACGCCAAAAATAGGCTGGGTATATCTGCAGGGCTGTCCTAGGATTTCGACCAGTCATTCGACCCTACAGGTGCCAGCATGGATTTCGCCTATTCGCCCAAGGTGCAACAGCTTCGTGAGCGGCTCACCGCGTTCATGGAGGAACATGTCTATCCCGCCGAGGCGGTGTTCGAACAGCAAGTGGCCGAGGGCAATCGCTGGCGGCCGACGGCGATCATGGAAACGCTGAAGGCCAGGGCCAAGGCGGAAGGGCTGTGGAACCTGTTTCTGCCCGAGTCCGACTATGGCGCTGGCCTCTCCAACCTGGAGTACGCGCCCCTGGCCGAGATCATGGGCCGTTCGCTGATCGGCCCGGAGCCCTTCAACTGTTCCGCGCCGGACACCGGCAACATGGAGGTGCTGGTCCGTTACGGCAGCACCGAGCAGAAGAAGCGCTGGCTCGAACCGCTACTGGCCGGCGAGATCCGTTCCGGCTTCGCCATGACCGAGCCCGGCGTGGCCTCCTCGGACGCCACCAACATGCAGGCCAGCGCCCGGCGTGACGGCGACGAGTGGGTGATCAACGGCCGCAAGTGGTGGACCTCCGGCGCCAGCGACCCGCGCTGCACCGTGCTGATCTTCATGGGCCTGACCAACCCGGACAACCCGCGCCACCAGCAGCACTCGATGATCCTGGTGCCCAAGGACACCCCCGGCGTGACCGTGGTCCGCCCGTTGCACGTGTTCGGTTACGACGACGCGCCCCACGGCCATGCCGAGGTGCTGTTCGAGAACGTGCGCGTGCCCTACGAGAACGTCATCCTCGGCGAGGGTCGCGGCTTCGAGATCGCCCAGGGGCGCCTCGGCCCCGGGCGCATCCACCACTGCATGCGCTCGATCGGCATGGCCGAACGCGCCCTGGAACTGATGTGCAAGCGCTCGGTCAGCCGTACCGCCTTCGGCAAGCCACTGGCCCGCCTGGGCGGCAACCTGGACCACATCGCCGACTCGCGCACCGAGATCAACATGGCGCGCCTGCTGACTCTCAACGCCGCCTACATGATGGACACCGTGGGCAACAAGGTGGCGGCCAGCGAGATCGCGCAGATCAAGGTGGTGGCGCCCAACGTGGCGCTGCGGGTGATCGACCGCGCCATCCAGATGCACGGCGGCGCCGGCGTCTCCCAGGATTTCCCGCTGGCCTACTGGTACGCCATGCAGCGCACCCTGCGTCTGGCCGACGGCCCGGACGAGGTGCACCGCGCCAGCATCGGCAAGCACGAACTGGCCAAGTACGTGCCGCGCGAGGCGCTGCGCGGTCGCTGAGGCGCAAGCACCCCTGTCTAAGCTGAGAATGGGCAGCGAGGGCAGGGGCATGGCGGAACAGGCGCGACTGCTGGTGGTGGATGACGACGCCGAGGTGCGCCGTCTGCTGGGCGACTACCTGGGTGGCCAGGGTTACCAGGTGGAAGGCTGCGCCGACAGCACGGCCCTGCGCCAGTCGCTGGCCGCGCAGCTGCCCGATCTGGTGCTGCTGGATGTGGGCCTGCCCGGCGAGGACGGCCTGAGTCTGGCGCGCTTCCTGCGCGAACGGCACGACCTGCCGGTGATCATGATCTCGGGCGCCGGCACGCCCCTGGACCGCATCGTCGGCCTGGAGGTCGGTGCCGACGACTACCTGGCCAAACCCTTCGAGCTGCGCGAACTGCTCGCCCGGGTGCGCAGTGTGCTGCGTCGCTATCGCGCCGTTCCGACCGCGCCGCAAGCTGCCGAGCCGCAGCCATCCGGCATCCCGCTCGGGCGTTTCCGCCTGGAGCTGGACAGCCGTCGGCTGCTCGACGAGCGGGGCGCCGACGTTGAGCTGACCGCCATGGAATTCGACCTGCTGCAGGCCTTCGCCCAGCGCCCGAACCGGCCGCTGAGCCGCGACCAGTTGCTCAACCTGACCCAGAACCGCGACTGGAGCCCGTTCGACCGCTCCATCGACATCCGCATCGCCCGCCTGCGCCGCAAGCTCGAGGACGACCCGGAAAAGCCGCAGATCATCCGCACCCTGCGCGGGGTCGGCTACATGCTGGTGACCGGACGGCGCTGAAGGTTTCAATTGTTTCAGTCTGGTTTCCGGCCGGCCGGTGCGGCGGGCCGGCTTCCTATACTGGCGCTGAACTGACACCGCACGCGGGGAGGGCGTCATGGGCAAGCGCACCTGGCCTGAAGCGGGCAATCCGCTGCGGCAGATCGTCGACAACAGCAGCGCGGTGATCTTCATCAAGGACATCGAAGGCCGCTACCGGCTGGTCAATCCGGCCTTCGAGCGTCTGTTCGGCGTACCTGCCGAGCGGGTGCTGGGCCGCGACGACCACCAGCTGTTCCCGGGCGAGATCGCCGATGCCCTGCTGTGCAACGACCGCCGCGTGGTCGAGCAGGGGCGCTCCATCGAGGTCGAGGAACAGGTGCTCTGGCAGGGGCGCCAGTACACCTACCTGACCACCAAGTTTCCGATCTGCGACAGCCACGGCCAGGTGGTCGGGGTGGGCGGCATCGCCGCCGACATCAGTGAGCGCAAGCGTACCGAGGACGCCCTGCGGCATGTCGCGCTGGGCGTGTCGCGGGCCACCGGCAACGCGGTGTTTCCCGCCACCGTGCGCTATCTGGCGTCCTCCCTGCAGGTGGATTTCGCCTTCGTCAGCCACGCCAGCCGGCCGGACAGCACCCACCTGTCCACCCTGGCGGCCAGTTACCGGGGCGAAGCCATCGCCAATTTCGATTACGTGCTGCAGGGCACCCCCTGTGCGGAAGTGTTCGGCCAGCGCTTTCTCTACATCCCGCAGGGCCTGGGCGAACGCTACCCGCTGGATGCGCTGCTGAAGCACATCCGTATCGACAGCTATGCCGGCTACCCGTTGTTCGCCAGCGATGGCCGTCCGCTGGGGCTGATTGCCGTTGGCCATGCGAGCGAGTTGCCGGAACGCGAGCGCGTGGAGTCTGTGCTGCGCATCTTCTCGGTGCGGGTCGCGGCCGAGGTGGAGCGGGCGACGCTCGAACAGCAGTTGCGCCAGGCGCAGCGCATGGAGGCCATCGGCCACCTGACCGGCGGCATCGCCCACGATTTCAACAACCTGCTGACCAGCATGCTCGGCTACACGCAGATGGCCGAGGAACTGGCGGGCGAGCGCGGCGACGCGCCACTCGGCCGCTACCTCGGGCGCATCCGCCAGTCGGCCGAGAAGGCCCGCGACCTGATCCGCCAGATGCTGGTCTTCAGTCGCGGCAGTCGGGGTCAGCCCCGCGTGGTGTCGCTGGCCGCGCTGGTCGAGGAGTTTCGCCCGCTGCTGCAATCCGCCTTGCCGGCCGGCATCGAGCTGGATCTGCAGCTCGGCCAGGGTCTCGCGCCAGTACGGGTCGACCCGCTGCAGCTGGAGCAGGTGCTGATGAACCTGTGCATCAACGCCCGCGACGCCATGAACGGCAGCGGACGCCTGCGCATCGCGCTGCACGCGCGCAGCCTGGTGGACGGCCTGTGCGCGTCCTGTCAGCAACGCATCGCCGGCGACTTCCAGGCGCTGTGTGTGGAAGACAGCGGGCCCGGTATCGACGAGTCCGTTCAGCACACCATCTTCGAACCCTTCTACACCACCAAGGCGCCGGGGCAGGGCAGTGGCATGGGGCTGTCCATGGTGCACGGTCTGGTGCACGAGTACGGCGGTCACCTCCTGCTGCACAGCCAGCCGGGGAAGGGCGCCCGCTTCGAGGTGCTGCTGCCCGGCCTGCCGGGCTCACCGGCTGTGTCGGCCCGGCCGGCCGGCGACCATGAAACGCCGCGCGAGCAGCTCCGGGGGCGGGTCTGCGTGGTGGATGACGATCCGCTGGTAGGCGAGTACCTGCAGGACTGCCTGAGCCACTGGGGACTGCAGGTCACCGTCTGGAGCGACGCCGAACAGGCGCGCACGGCGTTGCTGGCAGAGCCCGGAGCCTGGGATGCGCTGATTCTCGACCAGAGCATGCCGCGCCTGTGCGGCCTAGCGCTGGCCAAGCAGGTGCTGGCGGTGCGTGCGGACCTGCCAATCGCCCTGCATAGCGGCTTCAGCGATCCGGACGATGAACGCACTGCGCGGCAGCTCGGACTCACACTGTTGCACAAGCCGGTGGCCGCGCCGGTACTGCACGACTGGCTGAGCAGCCGGTTGCCAGGCTGAAACCCTTCGGCAACACACCGGCAGCACTCCGACATCGGCGCGATACGCACGGGGCGAATACTGGCCTCGACTGCCACCCAGGGCAGCCGTCACCGGAGGTTCCCATGCACCGCTCATCCCTGACCCGCGCCATGCACTGGCTGCGCGCCTACCTCGATTCTGACCAGTTGTTCTTCATCTACCTGGCCGAAAGCCAGCGTCATGCAGGCTGATGCCCGGGAGGTTCCGATGAAACGCCTTGCCATCTTCGCTTACGGCATCCTCTGCTATGCCGTGTTCTTCGCCACCTTCCTCTACGCCATCGCCTTTGTCGGCGATCTGCCCGGCGTGCCGCGCACCATCGACGGCGCGCCACGGATGGCGTCCCTGCCGGCACTGCTCATCGACCTGGTACTGCTGGCCCTGTTCGCCGTGCAGCACAGCCTGATGGCGCGGCCGGCCTTCAAGGCGCTGTGGACGCGGATCATCCCGGCGGCCGCCGAACGCAGCACCTATGTGCTGTTCTCCAGCCTGGCGCTGATCCTGCTGTTTCGCTTCTGGCAGCCGCTGGGCGGGCAGGTCTGGTCAATCCACAGCACCGTCGGCCAAGTGCTGATGTACGCCGGCTTCGCCTTCGGCTGGGCGCTGGTGCTGTACAGCACCTTCCTGATCAATCACTTCGATCTGTTCGGCCTGCGCCAGGTCTGGCTGCACCTGCGCGGCCAGGCCTACCGGCCGCTGGCGTTCAAGACCCCGGCCGCCTACCGGCTGGTGCGGCATCCGCTGTATGTGGGCTGGTTCTTCGCCATCTGGTGCACGCCGCAGATGAGCATGACCCACATGCTGTTCGCCCTGGTGACCGCGGCCTACATCCTCACGGCGATCCGCTTCGAGGAGCACGACCTGCTCGCCGCGCACCCGGAATACGCCGATTACCGGCGCCGCGTGCCGATGCTGCTGCCCCGGTTGCGCACGCCCGCCGAGCCGCTCGATGAAGCGATCTGATTGGCATGAAACGACAAG
>NZ_JBOY01000107.1:0-9697 GCF_000647775.1 Pseudomonas sp. RL
CCCACGCTCTGCGTGGGAGCCTAGCCGGTGACGCTCTGCGTCGCTACGGGGGCGGGTGGACGCAGGAGCGCCGAGGGCGACGTTCCCACGCGGAGCGTGGGAACGATCAATCATCCATCAGGCCAAGCGCCCCTCTTAAGACTGCTCAACAGTTACAGCTATTTCAGCTTGCCCTGACTCAAGGTTCATGGCTGCCCGAACAGTCGACTTATCTTTAACCAAGAGCACAAGTGCAACAACAGCCGCAACGAACATCACGCCAATGACAACAGCAACAACAACGCCGAGATTTTCTTCGTTATCCATAATAAAGATGCCGCGAATATTGTTTATGGACCGGCACGGTCCAGTCTCTAGCCTCAAAAGAACGCCAGCTGCACTGGGAGATAAGGTTAAGATTGAAATTGAATGTTCAGGGCATGGAGCTGCCGAATATATCCGACAGCTCCATAATGGCGACTCATCTTTACGCCTATCGAGAGTCCATCAATCCCAGGCCAGCGCCCCACCCGTCTGATATTCCGTGACGCGAGTCTCGAAGAAGTTCTTCTCCTTCTTCAGGTCCATGATCTCGCTCATCCACGGGAACGGGTTGGTGGTGCCCGGATACTGCTCCGGCAGCCCAATCTGCGTCAGGCGGCGGTTGGCGATGAACTTGAGGTAGTCCTCCATCATTGCCGCGTTCATGCCCAGCACGCCGCGCGGCATCGTGTCGCGGGCGTATTCGATTTCCAGTTGGGTGCCCTGCAGGATCATCTGGGTCGCTTCGTCCTTCATCTCGGCGTCCCACAGGTGCGGGTTTTCGATCTTGATCTGGTTGATCATGTCGATGCCGAAGTTCAGGTGCATGGATTCGTCGCGCAGGATGTATTGGAACTGCTCGGCGGTGCCGGTCATCTTGTTGCGGCGGCCCATGGAAAGAATCTGGGTGAAGCCGCAATAGAAGAAGATGCCTTCCAGCACGCAGTAGTAGGCGATCAGGTTGCGCAGGAACTGCTTGTCGGTCTCGACGGTGCCGGTGGTGAAGGTCGGGTCGGAGATCGAGCGGGTGTACTTGAGGCCCCAGCTGGCCTTTTTCGCGACGCTGGGAATCTCGTGGTACATGTTGAAGATCTCGCCTTCGTCCATGCCGAGGGATTCGATGCAGTACTGGTAGGCGTGGGTGTGGATCGCCTCTTCGAAGGCCTGGCGCAGGATGTACTGGCGGCATTCGGGGTTGGTGATCAGGCGGTACACGGCCAGCACCAGGTTGTTGGCCACCAGGCTGTCGGCGGTGGAGAAGAAGCCCAGGTTGCGCTTGACGATGCGGCGCTCGTCCTCGGTCAGACCGTCGGCGCTTTTCCACAGGGCGATGTCGGCGGTCATGTTGACCTCCTGCGGCATCCAGTGGTTGGCGCAGCCGTCCAGGTACTTCTGCCAGGCCCATTCGTACTTGAAGGGCACCAGCTGGTTGAGGTCGGCGCGGGCGTTGATCATGCGCTTCTCGTCCACGCGCACGCGGGCGCTTTCGCCTTCCAGTTCGTTGAGGCCTTCCTGGATGTCCAGCTCGTCCAGCGCGCGCTTGGCGCGGGCCACGGCGTCGGAGTCGCCGGCGCTCACGGTGCGGGCCTGCTCGACGGAGCCGCCGACGGCATGGTCTAGGGCGTCGGTCTGCGCGGTGGCTTGCGCGGCGGCGGCCTTGGCGGCGGGGGTGGGTTCTTCAGGTTGGTCGAATTCGTCCCAGCTCAGCATGAGGTGTGCTCCTGATGGGGGGACCGGCGTGGGGCCGGTCGTTGTTCGGGTGGCTGTGGTGCACGCAACGGCACCGATGGCGTTTGGCGCGGCCTGGCGGGCCCCGCAGGGCGGGGCCTTGGTGGATATGGAAAGCGATATCCACCCTACGGTCGGTTACTGGCAGGCTTCGCAATCCGGGTTGTCGATGCTGCAGGCCTTGGGGACAGGGGCAGGCGCGGGCGCGCTCTGCTGCAGGCTTTCATCGATCACCGAGCTCACGGCGTTGAGCTTGCCGGTGGTGATGGTCGACTTCTCGGTGCTGGTGGCGGCCAGGGCGCGGAGGTAGTAGGTGGTCTTCAGACCCAGGTACCAGGCCATGCGGTAAGTGACGTCCAGTTTCTTGCCCGAGGCGCCGGCGATGTACAGGTTCAGCGACTGGGCCTGGTCGATCCACTTCTGGCGGCGGCTGGCGGCTTCGACGATCCACTTGGTGTCCACTTCGAAGGCGGTGGCGTACAGCGCCTTGAGGTCGGCCGGGATGCGTTCGATCTGCTGCACGGAGCCGTCGTAGTACTTGAGGTCGTTGACCATCACCGGGTCCCACAGGCCGCGCTCCTTGAGGTCGCGCACCAGGTAGGGGTTGATGACGGTGAACTCGCCCGAGAGGTTCGATTTCACGTACAGGTTCTGGTAGGTCGGCTCGATGGACTGCGACACGCCCACGATGTTGGAGATGGTCGCGGTCGGCGCGATGGCCATGATGTTCGAGTTGCGGATGCCACCCTTCACGCGCTCGCGCAGCGGCGCCCAGTCCAGGCTCTCGGTGCGGTCGACCTGGATGTACTGCTCGCCACGGGCGTCGATCAGGCGCTGCAGGGAATCCAGCGGCAGCACGCCCTGGCTCCACAGCGAACCCTCGAAGGTCTGGTAGGCGCCGCGCTCGTCGGCCAGGTCGCACGAGGCCTGGATGGCGAAGTAGCTGATCGCTTCCATGGAGCGGTCGGCGAACTGCACGGCGGCGTCGGAACCGTAGGCGATGTGCTGCTGGTACAGGGCGTCTTGGAAGCCCATCAGGCCCAGGCCCACCGGGCGGTGCTTGAGGTTGGCGTTCCGCGCCTGGGGCACGCTGTAGTAGTTGATGTCGATGACGTTATCGAGCATGCGCACGGCGGTGCGCACGGTGCGCTCCAGCTTGGCGAGGTCGAGCTGGCCATCGACGATGTGGTTCACCAGGTTCACCGAACCCAGGTTGCACACGGCGATTTCGTCGGCGTTGGTGTTCAGGGTGATCTCGGTGCACAGGTTGGAGCTGTGCACCACGCCCACGTGCTGCTGCGGGCTGCGCAGGTTGCACGGGTCCTTGAAGGTGATCCACGGGTGGCCGGTCTCGAACAGCATCGAGAGCATCTTGCGCCACAGGTCCTTGGCCTGGACCACCTTGTGCAGCTTGAGCTTGCCGTAGCCGGCCAGGGCTTCGTAGTACTCGTAGCGTTCTTCGAAGGCCTTGCCGGTCAGGTCGTGCAGGTCGGGCACGTCGGAGGGCGAGAACAGCGTCCAGGGGCCGTCCTGGAACACGCGCTTCATGAACAGGTCGGGCACCCAGTTGGCGGTGTTCATGTCGTGGGTGCGGCGGCGGTCGTCGCCGGTGTTCTTGCGCAGTTCGAGGAATTCCTCGATGTCCAGGTGCCAGGTTTCCAGGTAGGCGCACACCGCGCCCTTGCGCTTGCCGCCCTGGTTGACGGCCACGGCGGTGTCGTTGACCACCTTGAGGAAGGGCACGACGCCCTGGCTCTTGCCGTTGGTGCCCTTGATGTAGGCGCCCAGCGCGCGCACCGGGGTCCAGTCGTTGCCCAGGCCGCCAGCGAACTTGGAGAGCAGGGCGTTATCGCGGATGGCGCTGTAGATGCCGCCCAGGTCGTCCGGCACGGTGGTCAGGTAGCAGGACGACAGCTGCGGACGCAGGGTGCCGGCGTTGAACAGGGTCGGCGTGGAGGCCATATAGTCGAACGACGACAGCAGGTTGTAGAACTCGATGGCGCGTTCGTTCTTCTGCGGCTCTTCCACGGCCAGGCCCATGGCCACGCGCATGAAGAACACCTGCGGCAGCTCGAAGCGCACGCCGCCCTTGTGGATGAAGTAGCGGTCGTAGAGGGTCTGCAGACCCAGGTAGGCGAACTGCTGGTCGCGCTCGTGATCCAGCGCGGCGCCCAGCTTGGCCAGGTCGAAGGTCTTCAGCTGCGGGTCGAGCAGTTCGAACTCCACGCCCTTTTCCACGTAGGCGGCCAGCGCCGGCGCGTACAGGTCGGCCATTTCGTGGTGGGTGGCGCTGTCGGCCACGCCGAGGAAGGAGAGGGCTTCGCCGCGCAGGCTGTCGAGCAGCAGGCGGGCGGTCACCTGGCTGTAGTTGGGCTCGCGTTCCACCAGGGTGCGCGCGGTCATCACCAGGGCGGTGTTGACGTCCTTGAGGGACACGCCGTCGTAGAGGTTCTTCAGGGTCTCGCGCTCGATCAGTGCGCCGTCCACCTCGGCCAGGCCTTCGCAGGCTTCGCGGATCAGCGTCTGCAGGCGGCCCAGGTCCAGCGGGCGCTGGCTGCCGTCGTCCAGGGTGACGCGGATGCTCGGGTGCGGCTGGGCCACGTTGTGGGCCTCGGCGGCGCGCTTGCGTTCCTGGGAACGGGCTTCGCGGTACAGCACGTAGTCGCGGGCGACCTTCTGCTCGCCGGCGCGCATCAGCGCCAGTTCCACCTGGTCCTGGATGTCTTCGATATGGATGGTGCCGCCCGACGGCATGCGGCGGGTGAAGGTGGCGGTCACCTGCGCGGTGAGGTGGGCCACGGTGTCGTGGATACGGCTCGACGCCGCTGCCTGACCGCCTTCCACGGCCAGGAAGGCCTTGGTGATGGCCACGCTGATCTTGTCGTCGGTGTAGGGCACCACGGTGCCGTTACGCTTGATGACCTTCAGGCTGCCGGGCGCGGTGGCGCTCAGTTCCGGGCTGATGGCGGTATTGTCGGTTTGCATGGGCTGCTCCACGTTTCCAATGCTTCTTCCGCGTGACGGCTATGGCCGCTCGCCGGGCAAAAAAACGCCATGCCGGGGAAAAATCGCCGGCAAATTGGCGTGACAAGGGGATGGGGTGGCATACGGCGTAAACGCCTCCCTGGCTCCCGGATTGATCGAGGCACGCGCCTCGCTCACAACACCTGGTGACTGACCTCAGTTCGTGCCCGCAGGGGCGTCGTCTGTCGACAGCGGCGATTCCTCGCCCGTGGCGTTGCCCGTCCGGCCTGTTCGGCCCTTGACGGGTTGGATTCCTTTCGTTCTCTCGGGTTCCGCCGAAACACAACATGTAGTGTGTTCTGCTTGATGCGGCGCAAGATAATGGCAGCCGACGGGAAAGACAAGCCACCCCGCCGAGCCCTTCTGTGGATAAGCCTGTGGGTTTCCTTTGCACACCCCGCTGCAATGGGCATGGCGGCTCGCTCAGCGCTTTTCATCGTTTTGTGAGGGATTTCTCCCCCTATATGTAGTGGCGGGGAAACCCGGGGGAGCCGCGTCAGCCTCAGTGCTTTTCAAGGTGCGCCCTGATCGCGGCCGAAGCCGCGCCCTGGCAAGCCAGGGCCGTGTCGGCCCGGCGCGGCAAACCCGATACAATGCCGGCCATTCGCAAGCCAAGGAGAGATGTCATGCCGGACCGCTGTCACATCCTCATCGTCGAGGATGACGCCCGCCTGGCGGAGTTGACCCGCGACTACCTCGAATCCCAGGGGCTGGCGGTGAGCGTGCAGGCCGATGGCCGGCGGGCGGTCAACCAGATCCTCGCCGAGCGTCCCGCGCTGGTGGTGCTGGACCTGATGCTGCCGGGCGAGGACGGCTTTTCCATCTGCCGGCGGGTGCGCGAACAGGGCTACGACGGCCCGATCCTGATGCTCACCGCGCGTACCGACGACCTCGATCAGGTGCAGGGCCTGGAGATGGGCGCCGACGACTATGTGTGCAAGCCGGTGCGTCCGGTGGTGCTGCTGGCACGCATCCGCGCCCTGCTGCGCCGGCACGAGGCGCCCGCCGAGGCGGTGCAGCGCCTGAGCTTTGGCTCGCTGCAGCTGGACCACGCGCGCCTCGAAGCCACCCTGGGCGGCGAACGCGTCGACCTGACCGGCGCCGAGTTCGACCTGCTCTGGCTGCTGGCGCTCAACGCCGGACGCACGCTGTCGCGCGAGGAGATCTTCACCCAGCTGCGCGGCATCGAATACGACGGCCAGGACCGCTCCATCGACGTGCGCATCTCCCGCATCCGCCCCAAGCTCGGCGACGACCCGGTCACCCCGCGCCTGATCAAGACCATCCGCGGAAAGGGCTACCTGTTCGTGCGCGAGGTGGCGGAGGAGCTTTGATTCGGCGGCCGGCCGCCGCCGCAGCGGTGTGGCAGTGGACAAGAAAAGCGTTGTCCACCCTACGATCCCCCTTGCGGGGCAGGCCGGTTAGACTCCTGCCCATTCTGGTCAGGAACGCGCCCCGTGAATTCCATCTTCCTGCGTATCTACGCCGGCATGCTGGCCGCCCTGGTGCTGGTGGCACTGCTGGCGGTGGGCAGTCTTCAACTGGTCAACGCGCTGCGCCACGACCACTACCGCGAGCGCCTGGCCCAGGGCTCGTTCCGGCTGATGGCCGACAACCTGGCCGGCATGGACGCGGTGGAGCGCACCCGCGCCATGGCGCTATGGGGGCGACTGTTGGGCACGCCGCTGCATCTGGAGAGCCTGGCCGACGTGCAGCTGGATAGCCGTGGCCGCACGCGCCTGCTGCGCGGTCAGGTGCTGGTCGAGCGGCTGAATCCTTCGCTGATCTACAGCCTGGTCAGCGAGAAGGAGCGTCTGGTGCTCACCGCGACCGTGGAGCAGGTCAGCGAGCAGCTGGCGCGCGCCACGCTGTTCCTGATCAGCGACGAGCTGCGCCGCTACCCGGCCCCCGAGCAGCGCCAGCGCCTGGCCGAGCTGGCGGAGGCCAAGGGCTTCGGCTACCCCGTGCACCTGCGCGCCATGGACCAGATGGAGCTGGACGCCGACCAGCGCCGGCGCCTGGTCGAGGGCGATACGGTGATGGCGCTGGCCAGGGGCGGCGACTCGATCCGCGTGATGGTCGGCCAGGTCGATACGCCGTGGATTCTGGAGATCGGCCCGCTGTACCCGCTCAATCCCTACCCGCCGCAACTGCTGGTGCTGTTCACCGTGCTCGGGCTGAGCCTGATCGGCCTGACCCTGTACGCCCTGGTGCGCCGCCTGGAATACCGCCTGCGCGGCCTGGAGGCGGCGGCCACGCGGATCGCCGCCGGCAAGCTGGAGGCGCGGGTGCCGGAAGGCGAGGGCGACTCGGTGGGGCGGCTGGCCGCGGCCTTCAATGCCATGGCCGAGCACGTGCAGCGGCTGATCAGTGTGCAGCGCGAGATGGTGCGCGCCGTCTCCCACGAGCTGCGCACGCCGGTGGCGCGTCTGCGCTTCGGCCTGGAGATGGTCGAGGACAGCGAGGACGCGGCGCAGCGGCGCAAGTACCTGGCCGGCATGGACCACGACATCCAGGAGCTGGACCGTCTGGTCGACGAGATGCTGGTCTACGCCCGTCTGGAGCAGGGCTCGCCGCAGCTGGATTTCCAGGACGTCGATCTGCCGGCGCTGCTGGAGCGGGTGATGGACGAGGCGGCGCCGCTGCGCGTCGAGGTGCGTCTGGAGCGCGGCGTCTGGCGCCCGGCGCCCGATGGCGGGCTGATTGAAGCGGAGCCGCGTTATCTGCAGCGGGCGGTGCTCAACCTGGTCAGCAACGCCCTGCGCCATGCCGAGCGACGCGTGCGGGTGAACTACAGCATTGCCGGCGACGTCTGCCGGGTGGATGTCGAGGATGACGGCCCCGGCGTGCCCCGCGAGGCCTGGGAGCGCATCTTCACGCCCTTCCTGCGCCTGGATGACAGTCGCGCCCGTTCCCTGGGCGGCCACGGTCTGGGGTTGTCCATCGTGCGGCGCATCATCCACTGGCATGGCGGGCGCGCCTCGGTGGGCCGCAGCACGCTGGGCGGCGCCCGTTTCACGTTGACCTGGCCGCGCCGCCAGGCGCGAGCCTGAGCGCAGGCAGGGGATGACGCACCGCGGCGGGGCTGGTGTTACAAAAAAATGACGTCAATGCACCCGATTCGCTCAGGTGACGGCCAAGGGTGCCGATAACCCCGAAAGGCCTGGTGGAGTTCGGCCAGGAAAAAAGTGGTCCTGTTAGGGAGTTGTTGGCCATGTCCCCTTCGCGTCTGTCCATTGCCTGGAAAATCACCCTGCTGGCGGGGTTGTGCCTGGTGCTGATCGTTGCCGTGCTGATCGGCGCCTCGCTGCAGCAGACCCAGCGCAGCAGCGTGCTGGTCAAGGAGGCCGGCAGCGCCATGCTGCAGGAGGCGGCCGGCGAGCGCATCAGCGCCTATGGCCAGACCCAGGCACTGCGCATCCAGCGTCTGTTCATGGACACCTATCAGTACGGCAGCGGCATCCTCGGCCAGGTGCAGCTGATGCGCGAACAGTCCATTGCCCGCATGGACAGCGCGTTCGATTTGCGTGAAGACCTCGTTCGCCTGGCCGGTAACGCGCTGCAGAACAACGCGGACCTGTTCGGCCTCTACCTGGTGTTCGAGCCCGATGCGCTGGACGAGAAGGACGCGCTGTTCGCCGAGCGCGCCGAGTTCGGCGCCAACGAGACGGGGCGTTTCAGCATCTACTGGTCCCGCGACGGCGAGACGCTGGAGCACGAGACCATCAGCGAAGCGCTGATCAATGACGCCACGCCCGGCAAGAACGGCCTGCCCTACAACAGCTGGTACCGCTGTCCGCACGAGCGCCAGCGGGTGTGCGTGATCGATCCCTACCTGGACGCGGTGGACGGCAAGAACATCCTCATGACCTCGATTGCCTTCCCGCTGCTGCGCGACGGCAAGGTGGTCGGGGTGTTCGGCGTGGACATCAGCCTGAACCGCCTGCAGACGCTGGCCAGCTCCGCCAACCAGACGCTGTATGGCGGCCAGGGCCACATGGGCGTGATCAGTACCGCAGGCCTGCTGGCCGGCTACAGCGGCAACGCCGGGCTGCTCGGCGAGGGCTTCGCGACCGCCTATCCGGGCCATGATGACCTGCTGCAGCGCATCGCCCAGGGCCGGCCGCAGGTCAGCCAGTACGGCGAGATGCTGGAAGTCCTGCACCCCTTCGCGCCCATCCCCGACAGCCCGTCGTGGTCGGTGCTGCTGGAGATTCCCCAGCGCATCGTGCAGGCCCCGGTGCTCGACCTGGAGCGTCAATTGGACCAGCGCCGGCTGAGCGACAGCCTGGTGTCGCTGATGCTCGGCCTGCTGGCCACCAGCGTCGGCCTGCTGCTGATCTGGCTGACCGCGCGCAGCGTGACCCGGCCGATCCTCGCCGTGGCGGACATGTTCAAGGACATCGCCAGCGGCGAGGGCGATCTGACCCGCCGCCTGGAGTACGCGCGGCAGGACGAGCTGGGCACGCTGGTCGGCTGGTTCAACCGCTTCCTCGACAAGCTGCAGCCGATCATCGCCGAGGTGAAGCAGGCGGCGCAGGCGACCCGCGCCACCGCCGACCAGTCGCTGGCGCTGGCGTCGCAGACCAACGAGGGCATGCAGCGCCAGTTCCGCGAAGTGGACATGCTGGCCACCGCCGCCCAGGAAATGAGCGCCACCGCCCAGGACGTGGCCAGCAACGCCGCCAAGGCCGCCGAGGCCACCCGCGGCGCGGAGGAGGCCTCGCGCATGGGCCGCGAGGTGATTGCCCGCACCACCCGCGATTTCGAGACGCTGATGCGCGATCTGGATGGCGCCATGCAGCACATGAGCGGGCTGACCGCCAACAGCGAACAGATCGGCAGTGTGCTGGAGGTGATTCGCGGCATTGCCGAACAGACCAACCTGCTGGCGCTCAACGCCGCCATCGAGGCGGCCCGCGCC